>JANXLW010000355.1 GCA_025354965.1 Betaproteobacteria bacterium | reverse complement strand
CCAGATCAGAAAACCTACGTGCCATGTGTACGTGACGGTTGGTAACTGAACGAGGCCAGAAAGATATGGGACAAAAAATCCATCCGACGGGCTTTCGCCTGTCGATCAGCCGCAACTGGGCATCACGCTGGTACGCCAATGACCGCGACTTCGCGGGCATGCTGGCTGAAGACATCAAGGTACGAGAATACCTTAAGGCCAAGCTGAAAAATGCATCTGTGTCGCGCGTTCTTATCGAGCGTCCGGCCAAGAATGCCCGCATCACGATTTTCTCGGCGCGTCCGGGTGTTGTGATTGGCAAGAAAGGCGAAGACATCGAGAACTTGAAGCGCGAGCTATCACGTCAATTGGGCGTGCCGGTTGCAGTGAACATCGAGGAAGTGCGCAAGCCCGAAATTGATGCCAAACTGATTGCCGACAGCATTACGCAGCAGTTGGAAAAACGCATCATGTTCCGCCGGGCCATGAAGCGTGCCATGCAAAATGCCATGCGTCTGGGTGCTCTGGGCATCAAGATCATGTCGTCGGGTCGCCTGAATGGTATTGAAATTGCGCGTTTTGAGTGGTACCGCGAAGGTCGTGTGCCACTTCACACCTTGCGTGCCGATATTGATTACGGTACCTCTGAAGCCAAAACAACCTACGGCATCATTGGTGTCAAGGTTTGGGTCTACAAGGGGGACACGCTGGGTCGTAACGATCTGCCTGCCGCTGTTGAGCCTCGTGCCGACGAAGAGCGTCGCCCACGTGGCCCACGTCGTGATGCTCGTCCAGGCTCTGACCGTCCCGCACCGCGTGGTGCACGTCGCCCAGCATCGGGTGGTAACACTGCACCTGCCGATGGCAGCGACAAACCTGCTGAGGCTATTGGCGCCGATGCAAACAAGCCCGCCGTTAAGCGCGTCCGCAAGGTAGCCGCGCCAGTGTCCGCAAACAGCACCGGCGCTGCGGCAACTGACGGAAAAGGAGAATAACCATGTTGCAACCCGCTCGTCGCAAATATCGCAAAGAGCAAAAAGGCCGTAACACCGGTATCGCGACCCGAGGCAGCTCGGTCGCGTTTGGTGATTTTGGTCTGAAGTGTATTGACCGGGGCCGTTTGACGGCCCGTCAGATCGAAGCCGCACGCCGCGCCATTTCCCGGCACGTTAAACGGGGTGGTCGTATCTGGATTCGCGTTTTTCCTGACAAACCAATTTCCCAAAAACCTGCCGAGGTGCGCATGGGTAATGGCAAAGGCAATCCCGAGTACTACGTGGCTGAGATTCAACCGGGCAAGATCGTTTTTGAAATTGTTGGCGTGTCAGAAGAGTTGGCTCGAGAAGCGTTTCGATTGGCAGCTGCCAAGCTGCCGTTGCGCACCACTTTCGTGGCTCGCATGATTGGCCAGTAAGCAGGAAAACATGACATGAAAACTACTGAACTGCGCCAAAAAGACGTTGCTGGTTTGCAAGTGGAAGTTAAAGAGCTGCAAAAAGCTCACTTCGGTTTGCGTATGCAAAAAGCCACGCAACAACTCAATAACACCGCTACGCTGCGCTCCACGCGCCGCGATATTGCTCGCGCCAAGACCATTCTTGTCGAGAAGCAAAGCGCTGAAAAATCCGCCAAATAAGGAGCTATAAATGACGGAAGCTAAAACATCCCTCAAGCGTACCGTGACTGGCAAGGTGGTCAGCGACAAGCGTGCCAAAACAGTTACCGTGTTGATTGAACGTCGTGTCAAGCACGAACTTTACGGGAAAATCGTTGGTAAATCCAGCAAATACCACGCCCATGATGAAACGGGCCAGTACAAGCTGGGCGACATCATCGAGATTACCGAAAGCAAGCCGATTTCCAAGACCAAGAACTGGATCGCCACCCGCTTGGTGCAAAAGGCCGCTACGGTATAGGCCTTTGCGGTCTTCTGACTGCAGGCATCGGAAAAACGGCTCACAATGTGAGCCGTTTTCATTGATATTTGTCGGTTGGGAACAGAACTAAAAGTCTGTCCCTCAAAGTTTCAATCAACTATCTCAGGAGCTGCACATGATTAAAGTAGGCGATACCCTTCCGGCAACAACCTTGATGGAATTTGTAGAGGTGGAGGGCAATGGTTGCAGCCTGGGCCCCAACCCAGTGAACGTGGCGACCGCCAGCGCCGCCAAGACAATCGCATTGTTTGCATTGCCTGGGGCTTTCACGCCAACCTGCTCCGCGAAACACGTGCCCGGCTATGTTGAAAAATTCTCAGAATTGAAAGCCGCTGGTGTTGATGAAATCTGGTGCGTTAGCGTCAACGATGCCTTTGTCATGGGTGCCTGGGCTCGGGATCAAAGGTCTGGCGGCAAGGTTCGCATGCTGGCGGACGGCGACGCAGCGTTCGCCAAAGCTACCGGCTTGACACTTGACCTTACAGGCAAGGGAATGGGCTTGCGCAGCGCCCGTTATTCGATGCTGGTTAAGGATGGCAAAGTGGCGTCGCTGAACATTGAAGGGCCGGGTAAATTTGAGGTCAGTGACGCAACCACTCTGCTAGCACAAACCAAAACCTGAATTTGGCAGCATGGGATGGCGCATGGGTGACCGCCCCTTCAATGGTTTCGTGTTGGTGAGGCGATATTTCTCCGAAACCCATATCCTCCTAGAATGCTCTGGCGTTCTGGTCTGACGTGTCCAGTAGTGCGCAGTCATAGGCGGCCAGACGGGGGAATCCAGAATGACTTCAACCGGTTGGTGCCCATGCCATCTCTTGCGAAGTCTGGACGCACTTAAAGACGTTTCATGCAGCAGGCGTTGGGGTGCTCTGATACAGTCCAGCGGGCGCAAACCACAGCGACCAACCACTTCCCAGTCGACCACTGTCATCATCTGGGCTCCGCCCAGTGGCCCATAGACTGCGGGCAGTTCGGCAAGTTCGGGCTCGAAGCCCTGAAATCAAAAATCCACCGGGAGGCTGGCAGCACACTCGCGGTAAATGTTGCGCAAAGCATCAACTTCCTCAGCCATGTTGGACGCGACGAATCGGATGGCTGCGTGTTTCACAAAAACAATGCTGGAGATAACGGGCCAGTCCATCGGCACTTCCAAGCGCTTACTTGCTAACCTGTCTGACCATGCCAAATATGTCATTCGGTCGACTCCCAAGCGCTGGGCTTGATATCGATTCGTCAGCCCAGAACCAGCAACACAGATAATGGATATATGCGCCACAACCCAAGCGTCAGCCCGTTGCCCCAACAAACCGCCATCATCGTTTTCCTGGTTTTTGCGTTTTCCTATTTTCTTTCAACTCTTATCCGGGCTATCACTGCGACACTATCACCGACCCTGACGAGTGAATTTGGGCTCAATGCCAGTGACTTGGGATTGCTGGCAGGTGGCTACTTTCTGGGGTTTGCCGCCACTCAATTGCCATTGGGAAAATGGTTGGATTGCCATGGACCGAAACGGGTCATTTTCTGTTTGCTTGCGGCGGCCGCATTGGGATGTGTTGCCTTTTCAATGGCGACGAGTTTTTCTGCTCTGTTGGCGGCACGGATTCTCTGCGGTGTTGGGGTAAGCTCCTGCTTAATGGCGCCGTTAACGGGCTACCGCCGCTGGTTTGAGGCTTCAACATTACTGCGCGCCAATTCGTGGATGTTAATGACGGGTTCGCTGGGTATGGTTGCTTCCACTTTGCCAGTGCAATGGTTGGTACCTATTTTTGGTTGGCGCCTATTGTTTTGGGGCTTGGCGGTTCTGGTGATCGTGTCCATGGGGTTGATTGCGTGGCAGGTGCCGCATTGGCAATTCTCTCAAAGTCAGGAGCAGCATGTCGCACCAACCAGATCGAACTATGCTGAAGTCTGGAAGCACCCGTATTTCCGAAAAATGGCGCCGATCGGTTTTTTTTGCTACGGAGGACTGGTCGCCATGCAGACGCTGTGGGCCGGACCGTGGCTGGTCAAAGTGGCGGGTTACTCCTCGCTTGAGGCCGCCAATGGATTGTTCTGGATCAACGTCGCGATGCTTTGCACATTTTGGGGGTGGGGCCTCATCAACCCGTGGCTGACCCGCAGTGGGATCCATGCGGACCGACTGATCGCCGGCGGTTTGCCGTTTAGTTTCCTGTTGCTGGCTCTTATCATCACAACAGGTTCCGCTTTGCCGATGATGTCCGGGGTCTTTTGGGCTTTATATTGCATGAGTTGCAGCTTTGTTTCGCTGGCTCAACCAGCGGTAGGAGTGGCCTTTGCGCCAGCCTTGGCCGGTCGGGCGCTGTCGGCCTATAACCTGGTGATATTTGCGGGCGTTTTTGTGGTGCAGTGGGGAATAGGTCTGGCCGTGGACGCGTTCAAGGTACTGGGTTTGACAGAAATTGAGGCATTCCAGTCAGCTATGGCGGTATTTTTAGTGTTTTCGTTATTGTCTTATGTCTATTTTCTGAACGCAAAAAGTCATAATCGAACAATCTGAATTGTTAGGAACAAAACTGGCTTGGCTCTTCTATAGCATCAGTCTGGCCCACATAGTTATTCCATGAACGGTATTTTCATCATCGCGCATGCGCCACTGGCTTCGGCGTTGCGCCAATGTGTTTTGCATGTGTTCCCTGATGCGGAGACTGGAGTCGCGGCGTTTGAT
>JANXLW010000173.1 GCA_025354965.1 Betaproteobacteria bacterium | reverse complement strand
GCCAGTGGCGCTTTCATCATCGCCCCATCAATGCTTTGCCATCGCCAGGCGATGCCTTCAAACTCGTCGTATTCGGCAAGTCCGAGCTTCCACAGGGCTTCAAAGACGCCAGCTTTCTCCCATTCCAGGAAGCGCGCGTGGATTGCGCTGGCACTGCCATAGCGTTCAGCCGGGAGTGCCTTCCACTGGCAGCCTGTGCGTAGAACAAACACGATACCTTCAAATACCAATCGCGGGTCTTTTGGCTTGCGTCCGCCACCGGACTTTCGGGCGTAGGTCTGATCTGCAATACGTTGCCGCACTGGAATCAGTGGTTCAACGCGGCTCCAAAATTCATCGGTGACTTCCCATGCTTTCGCTTTTGCCATCTCGCCTCCACGCGAGGACATCTCGCATGGAAAGTGATTATCCTTTATTTACGGATAAGTTCTTAATCAAAAGTGTTCTGACCACTGTTAAGCGTGAAAAGGTGGCTTGTCCTCCACAAGAAAGTGAACTGGACCAGCTATATGGTCGATCCTGGCCCAGCTACCAGCGCCATTACCTGGCCGTCAACGGCCAGCATGCCAATGTGTACCCCGGAGTTGCGATGGGGTTGCAGTACCTCAAGAACCGTGGGCTGAAGCTGGCCTGTCTGACCAACAAGCCCACGGCCTTTGCACTGACCCTGCTCAAGGCCAAGGGCTTGGACGGATTTTTCGAACAGACGTTTGGCGGTGACGCTTTTGAGCGCAAGAAGCCCGACCCGTTGCCGCTACTCAAAACCTGTGAATCGCTGGCCTGTACGCCGCACCGAACCCTGATGGTTGGTGACTCCAGCAATGACGCGCAAGCAGCGCGTGCGGCCGGTTGTCCGGTGCTGCTGGTCAGCTACGGCTACAACCACGGCGAGTCGATTCTTGCTGTGGACGCTGACGGTTTCATCGATTCATTGCAAGACTTGATTCCGACTTTGACCTAAGCCTGCTTGTTGTCCAACTGCGCATCCTTGAGCTTGAAATCAGTGTCTTGATGAACCGCATGGCGTTTCTGGCTGGCAATAATCTGGACCGATTGTGCTATCTTTTGCGAGCGACGATCCCGGTTTGCTGAAAGCCATGAGCAACGGGGTTTGTCGACCTTGGTTCGCTCTTATTTGGAGCAAAATGGGGCCCGCTGCCTGTCGCCTGAACAAGCCCTGAACTGGATTGAAAGACTCCCTGCCGTGATCTCTGAACTCGAATTCAAACGCCTGAGCGCCCAGGGCTACAACCGCATTCCCCTGATGGCAGAAGCCTTTGCCGATCTGGAAACTCCCTTGTCGCTGTATCTGAAACTGGCGTATTCCAAAGACGCCGGAAGATACAGTTTTCTATTGGAATCGGTGGTCGGCGGCGAGCGCTTTGGCCGCTACAGCTTTATCGGTCTGCCGGCCCGCACCTTGCTGCGCTCCATGGGTTTTGGCGCGGATGTGCGAACTGAGGTGGTGACCGACGGCGTGGTGGTGGAAAGTTCAAGCGTCAATCCACTGGATTTCATAGCTGACTACCAGCGCAGGTTTAAAGTCGCGCTGCGGCCGGGCTTGCCGCGTTTTTGTGGTGGACTGGCCGGTTACTTCGGCTATGACACGGTGCGTTACATCGAGAAAAAGCTGGCCTCCACCTGTCCGCCGGACACTTTGGGTTGTCCGGACATCTTGCTGCTGCAGTGCGAAGAACTGGCGGTGATTGACAACCTGTCGGGAAAGCTGTACTTGATTGTCTACGCCGACCCGGCTCGTCCCGAGGCTTATGCCAGCGCCAAGAAGCGCCTGCGCGAATTGAAAGAGCAACTCAAATACTCGGTCAGCGCGCCGGTCGTCAAGCCGACGCAAAGCTATCCGGCCGAGCGTGAATTCGCCAAGGCGGATTACATCGCCGCCGTGGAACGTGCCAAAGAGCTGATTGCAGGTGGCGACTTCATGCAGGTGCAGGTGGGACAGCGCATCAAGAAGCGTTACACCGAGTCGCCGCTCAGTTTGTATCGGGCGCTGCGCTCGCTAAACCCCTCGCCATACATGTATTACTACCACTTTGGCGAGTTCCATGTGGTGGGTGCATCGCCCGAGATTTTGGTGCGTCAGGAACAGGTGACCAGGGACGGGAAAATGGAACAAAAAATCACGATCCGTCCGCTGGCTGGTACCCGACCCCGTGGCGCCAGCCCGGAGCTCGACAAAGCGGCTGAAGTGGAACTGGTGGGCGACCCCAAGGAACGGGCCGAACACGTGATGCTGATCGACCTGGCGCGCAACGACATTGGTCGCATTGCCAAAATTGGCAGCGTGAAAGTGACGGAAGCTTTTTGCGTTGAGCGCTATAGCCACGTGATGCACATCGTGAGCAACGTGGAGGGCACGCTGATTGACGGTCCCGATGGCCAGCCCTTGGGCAGCATGGAAGTGCTAAGAGCGACCTTCCCGGCAGGCACACTGACCGGCGCACCCAAGGTGCACGCCATGGAGTTGATTGATCAGCTGGAGCCGAGCAAGCGCGGTCTTTATGGCGGCGCTTGCGGCTACCTGAGTTACGCTGGCGACATGGACGTGGCAATAGCTATTCGCACCGGCATCATCAAGGACCAAACGCTTTACGTGCAGGCCGCCGCCGGTGTGGTGGCCGACTCCGTGCCCGAGCTCGAGTGGCGCGAGACCGAAGCCAAAGCACGGGCGCTGTTACGGGCCAGCGAACTGGTGGAAGAAGGATTGGAGTGATTCGATTCTTTTTGCGCTGGCGGCACTGGCTGTTGCTGGCTGTTTGCCTGGGCAGTTTGGGCGTCTACCTGGCGTCGAACAATCAGCGTGAGCGCGGCCGGATTGAAGCGCGGGAAGTTGAACGCCTGACCCTGCAGTCGAGGGTGATGGAAGACACCTTGACGCGGCAATTTACCGCCATCAACCGGAGCCTCGAGTCGATCTCGGCTGAGACGTTGCGCTGGGAAGGGCAACTGAATGGCCGCATTGAGGGTCTGGGACGTCTCAAAAGCATGGAAGCGGCAATGCCTGCAGTGCGCACCTTTTTGGTATTGGATGCAAAGGGAATCGCAACTTTGTCTAACCGGGAAGAGTTGATTGGAAGCAATTTTTACCAGCGCGAATACTTTCAGGCGCCGCTGCGATCATTGAATCCCAACACGCTGCACGTTAGTGCGCCGTTCAAATCTGCGCTGGATGTTTATGTGCTGGCTCTGTCCCGTGCAGTGATGGACGTGGACGGCAAATTTGTCGGGGTTGTGGTGGCCACCGTGGACCCGGTAAACCTGCAGATTTTGCTCAGCTCGGTACGTTACGCCGATGACATGCGATCAACGTTGGTGCACGGTGACGGCACTGTGTTCGCCATCGAACCGCCGACCAGCGGGGTGCTGGGTGCGGATTTGTCCAGTGCCAACTCATTTTTTAGCCGGCATCTGAAAAGCCACATTCCGGTGAGCCACTTCAAAGGCAAAGCTTATGCCGCCGGTGACGAACAACTGGTTGTGCTGTGGACCATTCAACCACCGGACCTGTCCATGGACAAGCCGGTCGTGTTTGCGGTCTCGCGACAACTGGACAGTTTGTTCGTGCAATGGCGCAGCGATGTTCAAAGCCAGTTTCTCGCCTACCTGTTTTTGGTGTTGCTCAGTAGCCTGGGGCTCACCTTCTATCACCGGCAGCGCGTGCAACTCAGAGTCAACAACCAACGCCTCAAGTTGGCCACGGAGGCCAGCGGCGTCGGCATCTGGGAATACGATTTGTCGACCCGACGCTACCACTGGGACAGTGCCATGTTTGGCTTGTTCGGGCTGACGCCGCAATCCGTCAATACCCTGAACAATGACTGGCGTCTGTTGTTGTTGCCGGGGGAACTGGAACGCATGAAGGAAGCGACTCGTACCACCATTCAGGATGATGTGGCGTTTGACCTGACGTTCCAGGTTCGACGCACGGACGGCGAGGTTCGATTCATGCGTAACCGGGCAGCGTTGCATCGCGATGCCCGAGGCATGCCAAGTCGCTTGATTGGCGCTACTGAAGACGTTACTGAACGTGACCTGCAGGAAGCCTATCTGCGTGTGGCGGCAACAGTTTTTGATTGCCAGGAAGCGATCATTGTGACCGATGCGAAGCAGCTTATTTTGCGGGTCAACCCGGCCTTCACCGAGCTCTTTGGCTACACCTCAGCAGATGCGGTTGGGGCGACACCGAAAATATTGCAGTCTGGCCGGCATGAGCAAGCGTTTTACGCTGCCCTATGGGATGGCATTAGCCGCAACGGCGCCTGGCAAGGTGAAATCTGGAACCGGCGAAAAAACGCGGAGGTGTTTCCCCTCTGGCTGAATGTTTCGGCAGTTCACAACCACCAAGGAGTAGTAACCCATTTTGTCGCCACCTACACTGACATCACATTGCGCAAGGCGACCGAAGACGAGATCAAGCAACTGGCCTTTCATGACCCGCTCACCCAGTTGCCCAACCGTCGCTTGCTCAACGACCGGTTGCATCGTGCGATGATCCAGGCCAAGCGAGATCAAAAGCGACTGGCACTGATGTTCATCGATCTGGACAAATTCAAACCTGTCAATGACGCGTTTGGACACCTGACCGGCGATGAATTGCTGCAGGCTGTAGCGCTGCGCTTGCAAGCTTGCGTGCGTGAGTCTGACACCGTGGCACGCATAGGTGGCGACGAATTTGTGCTGCTGCTGCCCATCATCGACTGCGCCGAAGATGCGATGGCAGTCGCCGAAAAAGTTCATCTGGCGCTGACTCAACCTTTTACCCTGCCCAAAGGGCAAATCGTCAATATCTCGTCGAGCACAGGTATTGCAATTTACCCCGACCACGGTCATAGCGAGACCGAGTTGACACTGCATGCTGATACGGCAATGTACCGGGCGAAGGCCGCGGGACGCGATAGATTTGTCCTGTTTTCGGAATCTACTGAAAATGGCGCTGCGCAACCATTCAATACCCAGCAGGCACAACCATGAAGCTTCTGATGATAGACAACTATGACAGTTTTACTTACAACATAGTTCAGTACCTGGGAGAGTTGGGGGCACAAGTTGAGGTTTTTCGCAATGATGAAATTTCGCTCGACGAGATGGACCAGCGGCTGCAAGCAGGTCGCCTTGAGCGACTGGTGATTTCGCCAGGCCCTTGTTCGCCAGCACAAGCTGGCATTTCGGTGGCGGCGATACAGCACTTTGCCGGAAAGGTTCCCATTTTGGGCGTCTGTCTGGGGCATCAAGCCATAGGCGCGGCGTTCGGCGGCAAGATCATCCGGGCCCAGCAACTCATGCACGGCAAAACCAGCGTCATCAACACCACGCAAGAGGGTGTCTTTGCCGGGCTGCCAGCACAGTTCACGGTTAACCGCTATCACTCGTTGTCTATTGATCGCCCCACGTGCCCGCCTTGCCTCACGGTCACAGCCTGGACTGAGGATGGTGAAATCATGGGCGTAAAACACAACACGCTGGATATCGAAGGTGTGCAGTTTCACCCCGAGAGCATTCTCACCGAGCACGGTCATGCCATGCTGAGGAACTTCCTGAAATGAATGGAGCCGATTTCATGAAAGTCGATCTGCGCAGCGATACGGTGACGCAACCGACTAGCGCCATGCGCGCAGCGATGCTGGCAGCGCCGCTGGGTGACGACGTGTTTGCCGATGATCCCAGCGTGAACGCATTGCAGAACAAAATCGCCGACCTGCTGGGCTTTGAGGCTGCGCTGTTCATGCCGACGGGTACACAAAGCAATCTGTGCGCCATCCTGGCCCACTGCCAGCGCGGTGACGAATACATCGTCGGACAATTCGCCCACTGCTACCGCTGGGAGGGTGGCGGCGCGGCAGTGTTTGGCAGTGTGCAGCCGCAGCCTTTAAATCACCAACCGGATGGCACACTCCTGCTGTCAGATATTGAAGCGGCAATCAAGCCCGACGATGCGCACTTCGCCCGTACTCGATTGTTGGCACTGGAAAATACCCTGGGTGGCAAGCTGTTGCCAATGGAATATGTGCGCCAGGCCACCGAACTGGCAAAGAGCAAAGGTTTGACGCGGCATCTCGATGGTGCGCGACTGTTCAATGCTGCGGTAGCGCAGGCAGCGCAGACTGGCACTGAGGCGGTCGCCGCCGGGCCGCCCCAAGGCGACCACGGCCCCCTGGGGGGGCAGGGAAGCACACAAAGTGGCGAGCGTGGGGGCAACATATTCACAGAGGCGCGCCGCATCGCGCAGTGCTTTGACAGCGTTTCGGTCTGCTTCAGCAAGGGCCTGGGCGCGCCGGTCGGCTCGGCCCTGTGCGGCAGTGCCGAGTTTCTGGCGCGTGCCCATCGTGTTCGCAAAATGGCTGGCGGCGGTATGCGCCAATCAGGTCTGTTGGCGGCGGCAGCTTCGTATGCACTGGACCATCAGGTGGGACGACTGGCGCTGGACCATGCACTGGCCCAGCGTTTGGCCGCGGGTTTGCGCGCTATCCCCGGGCTGTTGGTGGAGCCGCCACAGACGAATATTCTTTTCGTCGATCTGGTGGGTGAAGCCAGGTCCAGGTCGACCGAGTTGATTCCCCATCTGGCGTCACGCGGCATCCTGGCTACCGGCTTATACCGCCTGCGCTTTGTGACGCATCTTGGCGTGGATAGAGCCGGCATCGACCATACGCTGGCAGTGATGCGCAATTTTTTTGCCGTCTGAGTTCGCTACCCAAAGGTAAAACATGCCAGATTTCCAGCATCTTCTCTGGTTCATCGCTGCCGGCTGGCTGTTGAACCTGACGCCCGGTCCGGACGTACTCTACATTGTCTCCAATGCCCTGCGCCACGGTGCGCGCGCCGGCGTGGTGGCCGGCCTGGGTGTCACCGCCGGCTGCTTTTTGCACATTGCGGCGGCGGCCATTGGGGTCAGTGCGCTGCTGGCAGCGTCGGCAACCGCCTTTACGCTGCTCAAGTTGGTGGGCGCCGCCTATCTTTTGTGGATCGGTGTGCGCATGCTGTTTTCTCGCGTGACGCTGAATGTACCGACATTGACCGAGGCGAAGGAACCTTCGCTCAAGGTGAACTGGAGGGGAGTTTTTCTGGGCGGGTTCTGGACCAACGCACTGAATCCCAAGGTGGCGCTGTTTTTCCTTGCCTTTGTCCCACAATTCATCGCGCCTGCTGCCGACAACAAAGCCTTGGTTTTTGTGCTGCTTGGCGTGTTGTTCAACATCAACTCGATTCCGATCAACTCCGGCTGGGCCCTGCTGGCCGCCTGGACCGCTCGCCGGGTCGACGTCGTGCAACGCGGCTTGCACTGGCTCGACCGCGTGGCCGGCGTCATGTTTATCGGTTTTGGGCTCAAGCTGGCACTGACGGACAATCCAGCTACCTAAAGAAATACCATGCCCAACACCAACAAAATAACTCCCCAAGAAGCCCTGCTGCGCACCATTGAGCACCGGGAAATTTTTCATGATGAGATGTTGCACATCGTGCGACAGATCATGGGCGGCGAGTGGTCGCCAGTGATGATCGCGGCATTTATCGCCGGCCTGCGCGTGAAAAAGGAGACTATCGGTGAAATCACCGCTGCCGCGCAGGTGATGCGCGAGTTTTCCACCAAGGTGGTGGTTGCCGACAAAACCCATTTAGTGGACATCGTGGGCACTGGAGGTGATGGTTCACATACCTTCAATATCTCGACTTGTTCCATGTTTGTAGCGGCCGCTGCTGGCGCCAGAGTGAGCAAGCACGGCGGCAGAAGTGTCAGCAGCAAGAGCGGAAGTGCCGACGTGATGGAGTTGCTGGGGATCAATATCAACCTTTCTTCAGAAGCCATTGCGCGGTGTATAGAGCAGGTTGGCGTTGGATTCATGTTTGCGCCGAATCACCACCCAGCCATGAAAAACGTGGCTCCGGTGCGCAGGGAGATGGGCATCAAGACGATCTTCAATCTGTTGGGGCCGCTTACCAACCCGGCCAATGCCCCCAATATTTTGATGGGCGTGTTTCACCCCGATCTGGTCGGCATTCAGGTGCGTGCGTTGCAACGCCTGGGTGCCGAGCACGCCGTGGTGGTGTATGGCAAAGACGGCATGGACGAGGTCAGTCTGGGTGCG
>JANXLW010000121.1 GCA_025354965.1 Betaproteobacteria bacterium | reverse complement strand
GTCCACGTGGGCGATGATGGCAATGTTTCGAATTTGTTTAGTTATCATGGTTCACTTTCTTAACTTGGTCAATTTGCTGCCGACAGCAGGGCACTTTGGTCTGTCACACATTCACTTAATAGCTGATCAATTTCAAGCGGGTTCAACAGGCGCCCCGGTATCAGCTCACCTGCCTTGCTATGCGCGGTGCCCAATAGCGCCCGAGGTGTTTCACCATACACTGCAATGCGCCCCATGTCGGGCCAATCACCCCGGCGCCTCAGCCCACTCAGGAAGCGCCCTGCATTTTGCAAGTCCAGCGTGACAACCGTGTGATCGCTAAGCAGCGACTCTACCGGCAGCAGGCATCTCAATCTTTCTACTTCCGTCATGGCTTCAAGCGCTGTCAGCGTCACGCATTGTGATTCACGAAACCCGCCGGTTTCAACCCGGCGCAATGCACTGAGGTGCGCGCCACAACCTAAAACTTCACCGATATCCTCCGCCAGCGTACGGATATAAGTTCCCTTGCTGCACTTGATTGTCAATATCAGAGCCTGGCGCAAACTGTCGGCGTGGTCCAGCGTCGCCGTCAGTTCGTAAATCGTGACGTCTCGGGCTTCCCGCTCCACTTCGATTCCAGCCCGTGCGTATTCGTACAGAGCCCGTCCATCCTTCTTCAACGCGCTGTGCATTGGCGGCGTTTGCCGGATCCGACCGGTGAAGCGCGACAGCACACGTGCAACATCTTCCTGGGTGACATGCACCACCCGCTCCTCAATCGCCTCGCCTTCGGCATCCCCGGTGCTGGTCTTGAGTCCCAGTCGCGCCACGGCTTGGTAGGTTTTATCCGCGTCCAACTGCAACTGACTGAACTTGGTTGCTGCCCCAAAACACAAGGGAAGCACTCCTGTGGCCAGCGGGTCCAGCGTACCGGTATGTCCGGCTTTCTCGGCCCTCAGAAGCCATTTCGCTTTTTGCAAAGCGTCGTTGCTTGACCAGCCCAGAGGCTTGTCAAGCAACAGCACCCCATGCACGGGGCGCCTGGTGACATTGCCCCCACGCTCCGCCGTTGCGCGGGTCGCTGCCCCCCGAGGGGGCTGCGTTTCGCCTTGGGGCGCCCCGGCGACGAAACTCCCTCCACGCTTGTTCACTTGGTGTGCGTCGCTGGACATGCCTCCAGCAGCGCTGGCGGCTCTTCGTCCCGTCTGGATCTGCGCGGGCAAATCCAGAGACGCGGTACTCAGCCCCAAGGGGACCTTCGCACCTTGGGGCGGCCCGGCGGTGCTCATATCAATCCTCGTTCTTGGAACGAGACGCCACCGCGCGCGCGATCAAAGCGTTCATGTCGGCAGCCCGCTCTATCGTTTGATCAAACAAAAAATGCAGAGTTGGAACGGTATGGATGTGCAGCCGCTTGAACAGCCCTGCCCTTAAAAAACCGGCAGCTTGATTTAAACCTTCCGTGCATTCGACTGGGTCCCCCGTCAGCAAGCTGAAGTACACCTTGGCGTGCGCATAGTCAGGCGTTACTTCCACCGACTGAATCGTCACCATTCCCACCCGCGGGTCTTTTAGTTCTCGCGCGATCAGCTCGGTCAGATCACGCTGGATCTGATCGGCTACCTTGAAGCTGCGGTTGGGGGTACTGGACTTTTTGCGCACAATTTAACGTGGTTTCAAAAAAGGTGAATCAAAGCGTTCGGGCCACTTCTCGAATTTCAAAGAACTCCAGCACGTCACCTTCCTGGATGTCGTTGTAGTTCTTGATGTTCAAGCCACATTCGAAGCTTTCCTTGACTTCCTTGGCGTCGTCCTTGAAGCGCTTGAGCGAGTCGAGTTCACCGGTGAAGATAACCACGTTGTCGCGCAACAAACGAAGACGTGCAGCACGCCTGACGACACCTGCGGTAACCATGCAACCGGCAATCGAGCCGATCTTGCTGACCTTGAACACTTGGCGGATCTCGGCGGTACCGATGACTTCTTCCTTTCGGTCCGGCGTCAGCATGCCCGACATGGCAAGCTTGAGCTCGTCGACTGCGTCATAGATGATGTCGTAGTAACGGATGTCCACACCGTTGTTTTCGGCCAGCTTGCGCGCACCGGCATCGGCGCGCGTGTTGAAACCGATGATGACGGCCTTGGAGGCAATCGCCAGGTTCACATCGGATTCACTGATGGCACCGACAGCGGTGTAGACCATTTGCACCTTGACCTCTTCGGTCGAGAGTTTTTGCAGCGACTGCGCCAAGGCTTCCTGAGAACCCTGCACGTCAGCCTTGATGATGATGGGCACCATCTTGACCGCCCCTGCCGTCATGTCGGTGAACATGTTCTCCAGTTTGGCGGCCTGCTGCTTGGCCAGCTTCGTGTGACGGAACTTGCCAGCCCGGTAAGTGGCAATCTCACGCGCCCGGCGCTCGTCGGCCATCACCATGAATTCGTCACCGGCTTGCGGTACTTCTGTCAGACCCTGAATCTCGACCGGGATCGAAGGGCCAGCGGATTTGATTGACTTTCCGTTTTCGTCCAGCATGGCGCGTACCCGGCCATAAGTCGACCCGGCAAGCACGACGTCGCCGGTCTTGAGGGTTCCAGACTGGACCAGAATTGTGGCCACCGGGCCGCGACCCTTGTCAAGTTGCGCTTCAATCACAAGTCCTTTGGCCATGGCATCAACCGGCGCGCGCAACTCCAACACCTCTGCCTGCAGCAGGACCTGTTCCAGCAAAGCGTCAATGCCCTGCCCGGTCTTGGCCGATACTGTCACAAATGGGGACTCACCGCCAAATTCCTCCGGCACCACTTCTTCAACTACCAGCTCGTTCTTGACGCGTTCCGGG
>JANXLW010000111.1 GCA_025354965.1 Betaproteobacteria bacterium | reverse complement strand
CGTCGTCGATCAGATCGTTGCACACACTCAATTGCTCACGCCACTGCAGACTCATACTGTCTCCTGAACCGGGTTGCAAAAAACTTAGTCCGCCACCAGTGCAGTTTACCCTACTGAATCGATGAAGCGGTCGATATCCTTCACCCAAATTGAATGGCAAAAGCAACTTGGCAAAAGACACCCTTGTGCTTTGCCGCTGCGCGGCATCAGCCCTGCGCGCTGGTCTGCCCGTCCGCCCCCCGTGGGGGCTCCCTCAGCCCGCGCGCTTTGGTTGCCCAGTTTTTGCTACAAGTTTGGTAGCTGCTCTCGCACGGAATACAGGGGCTATAGGCCGAAACGGCCTATAAGCCAGCGTGACCGCTGGCTTACTTGATCGGGTTATTCATTCAGTCGTCACTTCAATGATCCAGTAAAGCAAGATCCTCCCAGGCTCAATGTGACACTGCCGCAGTGACCGGGTTTGTCATGAGTACACCCCTACATCCCGCTCCGGGTAGCTCTCAAACAC
The DNA here is from genome assembly GCA_025354965.1 of Betaproteobacteria bacterium. GTDB lineage: Bacteria > Pseudomonadota > Gammaproteobacteria > Burkholderiales > Burkholderiaceae_C > Rhodoferax. The sequence goes on along the minus strand of JANXLW010000111.1, from coordinate 2,552 downwards.
GTGCTCAAAAACCGCTGAACACTTCTGCTGATACAGCTCCGGCGTGTAAGCCCTTGGAAGGCCCGAATCCAGGGTGTCTTCAATCGTCAGTTTCAACTGCGACCGTGCCGTTGATTTCTGCCGCCAATTGAGCACCAGCAATTCTTTGAGCCGCGCCAACAGCTCCCGTGCAACCTTCTTAACTTCGGCGCGCTCCTCAGTCCCCAGCTCGGGGGATGGTCGGGTCAGGATGTCAAAAATCACCAACTCTTCCTCGCTCATGTTCTCGCGCACATGGCGTTGCTCCTCAACGCTGAGGCTGTTGCCCAGTTCCAGCAACTCCTGGTATAGCGCCTCGATAGTGCGACTACCAGCGTTATAGCTTGCAATCAGCTCTTCAAACTTTTCAGAGAAATCGGCGCGGGTGCGGTTTAGCTCCACCATTTTTTCCAGCTTGCCGCGAATGGCGGCTTTCAGCACTTCCAGGTCGGTGTTCTTGTGCTTTGACTGTTTGAACCGGCTGGCCAGCGCCTCAAAGTTGATCTTCGATAAGTCGAGTGCCGGAGGACCTTGGTCGCGTATGGCGTGGCCAGTGATGGATTCGTCCAGCAGCGTGTTGATGTCGCCCAGCACTTTGGAAATGTCCGGCGGGTTCGGGTTCAGCTTGGCGCGAATGGCCTCTGCAATCGTCGCAAGGCACGCCACGCGGCTGGCAAACTCCAGGGAAACAGGGTCAGGCTTGACCGCCTTGTAAAGTGTCGACACCAGGCGTTCATGGCCAAAGAAGTCTCGCCGCAAAGGGTCGGGTGAGACCAAGGCGTTCAGCGCATCCGAAATGGCCTGCAAGCGCTCCAACCCACCACCGCTCAGTTGCTCAATCTCTCCCAGCATCACGCCATGTTTGGCACAGAACGTCGTTGCATCCACGACTGAACGGCGCAGCTCCGCCACCAGTTGGTTCTTGTCCTTGACGGGGCTGGTGCCGTTTTTACCCGCACCGTAGATGGCCAGCGCTTTCTCCAGCGATGCGAACACATTGGCGTAGTCAACGATCAGGCCGCTGTGCTTGCCGGGGAACACGCGGTTGGCCCGGGCAATGGTCTGCATCAGCGTGTGGTTGCGCATGGGCTTGTCCAGATACACCGTGGAGCAGCTTGGCGCATCAAAGCCCGTCAGCCACATGGCGCAGACAAACGCCAGTCGCAGCGAGTCGTCCGTGTCTTTGAACTTTTCGTCCAGGCCGGGGTTGGACTCGTTCATGCGCTTACGGTGGGGTTCTATGTCCAGCCCCAGCTTTTGCATCTGCTGGATTTCATTCTGTCCAGGGGAAACGATCACTGCCATGTCGGTGGTGGTCAGCACTGTCAACCGCTGTTTCAACTCCGCCATGCGCACATCACGCCGCGCTTGTTCTGCGGTCATGCCGCCTTCCACCGGTGCATAGGCCAGTTCGCCCAGCTCCTTCTCCGTCCTGGCCAAATCGGCAGCCCAGTGCAGCTTGACCTTGTCGTACATGCGCAGGGCGGTGGCCTTGTCGATGGACACCACCATGGCCTTGCCTACAAAGCCACGGCCCAGGAAGTGCCGAACAATGTCCTTGGCCACGGTATCCAGTCGGTCGTCGCGGGTAATCAGGTGGTACTGCCGCCCCAGCTGACGCTCCAGCTTGGCTTCCTGCTCGGGGTCGAGGTCGGCATCTTCAATCAGTTGGTAGATGTCGTCGTTCAGGTCGGGGTTGACCAATTGCAGCTCGGGCGTGCGGTTCTCGTAGAACAGCGGCACGGTGGCACCGTCTTCGATGGATTGCTGGAAGTCGTAGATCGACACATAGTCGCCAAACACTTCCTTGGTACGCTCTTCGCCTGCAATCAGCGGCGTGCCGGTAAAGGCCATAAACATAGCTTTGGGCAGGGCCGAGCGCATGTTCAGTGCCAGCGTGTCGTACTGGCTGCGGTGTGCCTCGTCGGTCAGCACAATCACGTCGGATCGGTCGCACAGCAATTCGGGGGTCTGAAACTTGTGCACCAGCGTGAACACATAACGGTGGTTGCCGCGCAGAAGTTCACGCAAGTGCGCGCCACTGGCGGCATGGCATTCGTCGCCTTCTGCATCGCTCACCGCGCCAACGGCTTTGAATGTCTTGGCAATCTGTTCGTCCAACTCGGTGCGGTCGGTTACCACCACGAACGTCCAGTTGCCTACCAGTTTGCGCAGCACCTTCTGGGCGTAAAAAACCATGGAAAAGCTCTTGCCACTGCCCTGGGTCTGCCAGAACACACCGCCGCGCCCGTGGCCTAACTTGCGAGCTTCCAGCATGGAGGCAATGGCGTTGTTCACACCCAAAAACTGGTGGTTCTGCGCAATGATCTTGACCAGCCCCGCCTTGTGCTCAGAAAACAGGGTGAAGTTTTCTACCAAATCCAGCAGGCGGGTGCGGTCACAGGTGCCGCGCAGCATCACCTCCAGCGACACGCGGCGTGGCTCGTCTTCACGGGCAATGCGCTTCCACTCCACCCAGCGGCCCCAGTCGGTGGTGAGCGAGCCCAGGCGGCTGTCGGTGCCGTTGGAGGCAA
>JANXLW010000015.1 GCA_025354965.1 Betaproteobacteria bacterium | reverse complement strand
GCGGTCGTGAACGGGCATTTGTGACCGCTGGCCTTGAGCTTGGCGGCAGCCAGTGCCACTTCAGGCCAAGTGCTGGGCGCTTTGGTGGTGTCGATGCCAGCCGCTTTGAAGGCGTCCTTGTTGATGTAGAAGATGGTGGTTGAACTGTTGAACGGGAAGCTCAGCATCTGGCCATTCGGCGCCGTGTAATAGCCCGCTACAGCAGACACATAAGCCGTCGGGTCAAACTTGTAGCCGGCGTCCTTCATCACTTGTGCAACCGGCACGATGGCACCTTTGCTGGCCATCATGGTGGCGGTGCCAACCTCGAACACCTGCAAAATGTGCGGTGCATTGCCGGCCCGAAACGCCGCCACCGCAGCGGTCATGGACTCGTCGTAAGTGCCTTTGAAGGTGGGAACAATTTTGTAGTCTTTCTGGCTGGCGTTGAAGCTATTGGCCAGATCGTTGACCCATTCACCGTTCACGGCGGTCATCGAGTGCCACCATTGGACTTCAGTCTGTGCCTGTGCCGACACGGAAATTGCCGCTGCGAGAGCAACGACCGCAAATTTCAATTTCATGTGATCTCCTACAACGAAAGGTCTGAGCATAGCCTTGGACTGTGACGGTGATGCGACAAAAATATGTCAAAAATCATGTTTCTTGATTAAACACATGTTTCAGGCACTGGCCTATACGGGTTTCCATCAGGGCAGTAGGTGAATGCTGCGCTGCGGTAATATCGCTCATCAGCCCGACCGGGACTCACTGCGTCCAGTGTGACGTGCTGGCCGCAACCACAGAACTCGATGAACGCCCCCACTCTGCCCCAGCAACTGCTGCCCGCCCCTGATCACGTGCTCAACGTGCACGAACGAATTCGCGAAATCCCGTACAACTACACCTCGTTTTCTGACCGCGAAATCGTCATTCGTCTGCTGGGCGCTCCTGCTTGGGATTTACTGAACCGCCTGCGCGAGGAACGTCGTACCGGACGCTCGGCCCGTATGCTGTACGAGGTTCTGGGCGATATCTGGGTAGTACAGCGCAATCCGTATTTGCAGGATGATCTGCTGGACAACCCCAAGCGTCGCCAGTTGCTGGTCGACGCCCTGCATCATCGCTTGGGGGAGGTGCAAAAACGCCGTAACCCCGAAGCCGATCCGGAGCGCGACGCACTGGTGGGGGAATTGCTCAAGTCAGCCGGTCAGGCGGTACAAGCTTTTGACACCGCTTTTGTAGAGGCCGCGGCGCTGCGGCGTAAAACCCAACGTGTACTGGTCAAGCTAACAGCCAAGGACAACATCAAATTTGACGGTCTCTCAAGGGTAAGCCATGTGACTGATGCCACCGACTGGCGTGTCGAGTATCCCTTTGTGGTACTGACGCCGGATACCGAAGCCGAGATGGCCGGACTGGTCAAGGGGTGCATTGAATTGGGATTGACCATCATCCCGCGCGGGGGTGGCACCGGTTACACCGGCGGCGCGATTCCTCTGATCTGGAAAAGCGTGGTCATCAACACTGAAAAGCTGGAGGCCATGACAGAAGTAGAGATGCTGGTGCTGCCGGGTCTGTCGCAGGCCGTGGCCACGGTCTGGACCGAAGCGGGTGTGGTGACCCAGCGTGTGGCCGATGCGGCCGAGCGCGCTGGCTATGTCTTTGCGGTGGATCCGACCTCGGCAGAAGCATCCTGCATCGGTGGCAATATCGCCATGAACGCGGGTGGTAAAAAAGCCGTGTTGTGGGGTACAGCGTTGGACAACCTTGCCGGTTGGCGCATGGTGACACCCCAGGCCGAATGGCTGGAAGTAACCCGTATCAAACACAATTTGGGCAAAATCCACGACGTCGAGGTGGCCAGCTTTGAGCTTCAGTATTTCAGGGCTGATGGCAAAACGCCGATTCGCGCGGAGCGCCTGGACATTCCTGGCAAAACGTTTCGCAAGGAAGGGTTGGGCAAGGACGTCACGGACAAATTTTTGAGCGGTCTGCCTGGTGTCCAGAAAGAGGGTTGCGACGGCCTGATCACCAGCGCCCGCTGGATCGTGCACCGCAAGCCGGCACACACGCGCACCGTATGCCTTGAGTTTTTTGGCAACGCAAAAGATGCGGTCCCCAGCATTGTGGAGATCAAGGATTTCATGTTTGCCGAGCAAAAACGCTCGGGCGTATTGTTGGCGGGACTGGAACATTTGGACGACCGCTACCTGAAAGCGGTAGGCTATGCCACCAAGTCCAAACGCGGTGGCCTGCCCAAGATGGTGCTGGTGGGTGACATCGCCGGTGACGACGCTGACGTGGTGGCACGTGCGACATCCGAGGTGGTGCGCATCGCCAACTCGCGCAGTGGCGAGGGGTTCATTGCGATCAGCCCCGACGCGCGTAAGAAGTTCTGGCTGGACCGCAAGCGCACGGCAGCGATTTCCAAGCATACCAACGCCTTCAAGATCAATGAAGATGTGGTCATCCCGTTACCGCGTATGGCGGAGTACACCGATGGTATTGAGCGCATCAACATCGAACTGAGCTTGCGCAACAAAATCGCCTTGTGTGACGCGCTGGAAGAGTTTTTTACTGTCGGCAATTTGCCCTTGGGTAAGCACGATGACGTGAACGCAATTCCTGCTGCCGAGTTGTTGCACGAGCGCGTTGCACAAGCACTGGACCTGATTCGAGGTGTGCGTCGCTTGTGGCAGGGATGGCTGCAGGATGTAGACCCGCTGTTTCTTCAATTGCAGGAGCACAGCTTGCGGGCTAGCTGGAAAAGTCAAATCCGTGCGCCGCTGCAAAACATCTTTACCGGTGGCGCTTTCGAGGCCATCCTGCGCGAATGCAATGCTGTTCACCAGCGGGTACTCAGAGGTCGGGTTTGGGCGGCGCTGCATATGCACGCCGGCGATGGCAATGTACACACCAATATTCCTGTCAATAGCGACGATTATGAAATGCTGCAAGCGGCCCATGGTGCGGTCAAACGCATCATGGCATTGGCGCGCTCTCTCGACGGCGTGATCTCGGGTGAGCATGGTATCGGCATTACCAAGCTGGAGTTTTTGACGGATGAAGAGCTGCGTCCTTTCGGAGAATACAAGGCCAGAGTGGACCCGGAGGGGCGTTTCAATCGGGGTAAGTTGCTGCGCGCGCTCAAAACCGGTAGGACTGATCTTGTCGAGACACGGCTAGACCTTTTGACGGACTCACGATCAAAGTTGTTGCAAGAGTCCATGCATGCTGACCTGACCAATGCCTATACGCCCAGCTTTGGTTTGATGGGGCACGAGTCGCTCATCATGCAGCAAAGCGACATAGGAGCCATTGCCGATAGCGTGAAGGATTGCCTGCGTTGCGGCAAGTGCAAGCCAGTGTGTGCAACCCATGTGCCGCGGGCCAATTTGCTATACAGCCCGCGCGACAAGATTCTGGCAACCTCCTTGCTGGTTGAAGCATTCTTGTACGAAGAGCAAACGCGCCGCGGAATTTCTATCCGCCACTGGCAGGAATTTGAAGATGTGGCCGATCATTGCACCGTGTGTCATAAATGCCTGTCGCCTTGCCCGGTGAATATAGACTTTGGTGATGTCACGATGAACATGCGCAACCTGTTGCGCAAGATGGGCAAGAAGACGTTCCGCCCGGCCGGTGCGGCGGCCATGTTCATGCTCAGCGCCACCAATCCCGAGACCATCAAGCTGGCGCGCACGGTCATGGTCAATCTCGCCATGAAGGCGCAGCGTCTGGCGCACAATGTTTTGAGTGTTGTCACCCGCAAGCAGACCAACGCGCCGCCTGCCACCGTTGGCACCGCGCCGCTCAAGGAACAGGTCATCCACTTTGTGAACAAAAAATTACCCGGGGGTTTGCCCAAAAAGACCGCCAGGGCCTTGCTGGACATTGAAGACAAAGATTACGTTCCCATCATCCGCGACCCCAAGGTGACGACCGCCGAGACTGAGGCGGTGTTCTATTTTCCGGGTTGCGGTTCGGAGCGCCTGTTCAGCCAGGTCGGACTGGCGACACAGGCCATGCTGTGGCACGTTGGTGTGCAGACGGTATTGCCGCCCGGCTATTTGTGCTGTGGCTACCCGCAGCGTGGTGGGGGAGAGTTTGACAAGGCCGAGAAAATCATCACTGACAACCGGGTGCTGTTCCACCGCGTCGCCAACACCTTGAATTACCTGGACATCAAAACCGTGGTGGTGAGTTGTGGTACTTGCTATGACCAATTGCAGGACTACAAATTTGACGAGATTTTTCCCGGTAGCCGCATCATCGATATTCACGAATACTTGCTGGAGAAGGGCATCACGCTCAAGGATGCTGGCTCGTTCCTGTTTCATGACCCCTGCCACAGCCCGATGAAGTTACAGGAGCCGATCAAAACGGTAAAGGCCTTGCTGGGAGACAAAGTGGTTCAGTCGGAGCGCTGCTGCGGTGAGGCCGGCACACTGGCCTTGAATCGCCCGGACGTCTCCACGCAGGTCCGTTTTCGCAAGGAAGAAGAGATCCGCAAAGGCGAAGCCGAGTTGCGCACCCTGGGTGGTTTGGACGCCAAGGGGAATATTAAAATATTGACTTCGTGCCCCGCTTGCTTGCAGGGTTTGAGTCGTTTCGGCGATGATTTGCAAAACGGCTTGCTGGAGGCAGACTACATCGTGGTTGAGATGGCGAACCAGATTCTGGGCGACCAATGGATGCCTGACTACGTCAGAAAAGCCAATCTCGGTGGTATTGAGCGCGTGCTGGTTTAAGGCATGTTAAACCCGACTTGCGCCTTGTGTACCACGCTGGGCGGTGATCTCATATTTCAGGGCGAGAAATTTCGTGTTATCAGGGCCGAAGAAGCTGGTTTTCCGGCCTTCTATCGGGTAGTTTGGAGCGCGCATGTGGTGGAATTCTCTGACCTCGGCGTGGCGGATCGAGTTCTGTGCATGGCTGCGGTGAACGCGGTCGAACTTGGATTACGCGCACACCTGCGACCCACCAAGATTAATCTGGCAGCCCTGGGCAACGTGGTCCCGCATCTGCACTGGCATGTGATTGCTCGCTTTGACTGGGACAGTCACTTTCCGTCGCCCGTGTGGGTCGAACCGAAGCGGTCATTTGACGCGGCTCAGCAGAACGCGATCCTTGCCAAGTTGGGGCCGGCGGAGCAGGATATGGTGGTGCGACTGGCAGCATTGTCCTGATGCCGGGTTAAACAAAAAAGTCATGTTTCCTCAAGGCCAATTTTGCATATGAACAGGAGAGGTTTTTTCAGGCGGCATGCGAATCGAATCGCATTAAGCCTGCTGGTTGTGTTGCCGTTCCTGTTGAATGCGCTGGGTATTGTCGATCTGGGCGTCATTGAGCGTATTAAAAATTACAGCTACGATGTCCGACTGCGATGGACCATGCCCAATACGATCGACAAGAGGATCGTCATTCTCGATATCGACGAGAAAAGCTTGCAGGAACAAGGTCATTGGCCATGGCCCCGGAACAAACTGGCGCACCTGGTCGACTTGTTGTTTGATCAATACAAGATTGATGTTCTTGGCTTTGACATGTTGTTTGCCGAGCGTGATGAAAGTTCCGGACTCAGGAGTTTGCAACAACTCGCGCGCACCGAGCTTGCAGGCAACACGAATTTCAAGCTGGCGTTGGACAAACTCAGGCCTCAATTGGATTTTGACCAGATCTTCGCTGACAGCCTTAAAGCCAGGCGTGTTGCACTGGGCTACTATTTTCACCATGAGGGGCGCCAAAGCGGCAGTGTCGGCGCATTGCCAGCGCCTTCGCTGAGACGGGGCAGCTTCGATCCTCATAGCGTCCGTGCTACCGTCGCCAGCGGTTTTTCGGCAAACCTGCCTGAACTGCAGATAAATGCCGCAACCAGCGGGTTTTTCAATGCCACGCCCTTGGTGGATGCCGACGGTGTGTTTCGGCGGACTCCACTGCTTCAAATGTACGACGGCGACTTGTACGAGGCGCTGGCATTGTCGGTCGCCAGATTGGTACTGCGCGTGCCAGCCGTTGAATTGGGTTATGCAGGAGGGGAACAAAGCCCGGTCAACCTGGAATTTCTCGACCTTGGCAAGCGCCGGATACCGGTCGATAGCGATGTCGCGGCTTTGATACCCTATCGCGGCAAAGAGCACAGCTTTGCGTATGTTTCCGCCAGCGATCTGCTGAACGGCAAGACGCCGTTGCAAGCCCTGCAAGGAGCTATCGTACTGGTAGGCACGACGGCGCCTGGCTTGATGGATTTGCGCTCGACGCCCATGCAAGAGGTCTATCCCGGGGTCGAGATGCATGCCAATCTGATTGCCGGCATCATCGATGGAAATATCAAGGAAGGCCTTGCCCACCCGGTCGGGTTTGAAGTCGAGTTGTTGCTTGTCATCGGTGTGCTGCTTGCATTGGCGTTGCCGGCGCTAAGCCCGCTGCGGGCGACAGTGCTTTCGGTAGCGTTGATCACGGTTTTGACAGTCGCGTATTTCCTGACCTGGAAATCTGCCAATCTGGTGTTGCCCCTTGTATCTTCGCTGTTCATGATTGCGGTACTCTCTGTTTTCAATATGGCCTACGGTTTTTTTGTCGAGTCGCGCGGCAAACGTATGCTGACCAGCCTGTTTGGTCAGTATGTACCCCCCGAGCTTGTGGACGAAATGGCGAAGGATCCAGGCGCCTATACGCTGGCGGGCGAGAGTAAGGAGATGACGGTCCTGTTTGCTGATGTGCGCGGCTTCACCACGATTTCGGAGGGACTCGCTCCCGCGCAGTTGACACAACTAATGAATGAATTTCTGACGCCGATGACGCAAGTCATCCACCGCCATCGCGGTACCATCGACAAATACATGGGCGATGCGATCATGGCATTCTGGGGTGCGCCGGTATTTGACGGGCAGCACGCCCGGCATGCTCTGTTGGCGGCGATGGACATGATTGCCGACCTTGACGCTCTACAAGACCAGTTCAAGGCCAGGGGCTGGCCACCGATCAAGATCGGCGTCGGCCTCAATAGCGGAGAAATGACGGTGGGCAACATGGGGTCCGAGTTTCGTTTGGCCTATACCGTGATGGGTGACACAGTCAATCTGGGTTCCAGATTGGAAGGCTTGACCAAGGAATATGGTGTGCAAATCATTGTTAGCGAGTACACGCGGGCGGCCGTGCCCGACTTTCTATTCCTCGAGCTTGATCGTGTGCGTGTCAAGGGCAAGGACAGGCCAATCGCAATTTACCAACCGATTTGCCTCGTCAGCCAATGCAAGGAGACTGACATGGAGGAACTCAATCTGTATGGCGCAGCGCTGCGCCTGTATCGTGAGCAGAATTGGCTGGCGGCCGAAAATTTTTTTGTCGATTTGCAAAGACGCTTCCCTGGCAAACATCTTTACCGACTGTACGCAAAGCGTATCGAATTTTTCCGAGAACATTCACCAGGTACCGATTGGGACGGTTCTTTTGTTTTCACCACAAAGTGATGAAATGAAAATATGCCTTCAATTCATGCGGCTTTTTCGCCGCTGTAGGTCGTCTTTTGATGCGAAGCATGTTACTGTGCACTTACCAGTTCCGGCATGCGCTGGTGCAGCGTGAACTGGATTCATTCAATTTGTGATCGCTTTTGCGAGTAGCTTTAGGTAGATTCAAAATGGCAGGTTTGCAAGCAGGAGCACCGACGCCCAAGGCGATTACGGTGCACAGTCAATCGAAAGTGCTGGAAGTGAGCTTTTCTGACGGCGCGCAGTTTCGTATTCCATTTGAGTTGATGCGCGTTTATTCGCCCTCGGCCGATGTGCAGGGACATGGGCCGGGGCAAGAGGTTTTGCAGACCGGCAAGCGCCATGTTGAGTTGGCCGGACTGGAGCCAGTCGGCAACTACGCGGTGCAGCCGGCCTTTTCTGACGGCCATGACACAGGCATTTTTTCCTGGGATTACCTGTATTTTCTGGGTTCCCAACAGGATCGCCTGTGGGCTGATTACGCGGCGCGACTGGCAGCCGCTGGCGTTGAGCGGGATGCACCCATGCCGCAGGCGGCTGGATCCAGTTGCGCCAGTCATTGAACTAACATTGGCATCATGACTACGACACATTTCGGCTATCAATCGGTTGAAGAAGCCGAAAAGGCAAAGCGCGTGCGAGGTGTCTTTGATTCGGTGGCGCCCAAATATGACTTGATGAACGACTTGATGTCGATGGGTTTGCACCGTGCCTGGAAGGCTTTCACGGTGTTGGTGGCGAGCATTCGCGAGGGCTATCAGGTACTTGACATTGCCGGTGGCACTGGCGACCTGGCACTGGCTTTTTCAAAGAAGGTTGGAAAGAGCGGGTGTGTCGTACATACCGACATCAATGAGGCTATGTTGCGAACCGGACGGGATCGCTTGCTTGATACAGGTGTTTCGCTTCCAACGCTGGTTTGTGATGCTGAAAAATTACCTTTCCCCGACGACCATTTTGACCTTGTGAGCGTGGCTTTTGGCCTGCGCAATATGACCCACAAAGAGGCGGCACTGGCCGAAATGAACCGCGTGCTCAAACCTGGTGGCAAGTTGCTGGTACTGGAATTTTCAAAGGTAGCGCCGCCGCTGGAGAAAGTCTACGATTGGTATTCCTTCAAGGTTTTACCCAAATTAGGCAAACTGGTTGCTGGCGATGATGCCAGCTACCGCTATCTGGCCGAGTCCATTCGCATGCATCCGGGGCAGGGCGAGCTAAAGGCAATGATGGCGAAAAATGGTTTCGGTCATGTCGAATATCACAATTTGACCGGTGGACTGGTCGCTTTACACGTGGGAATTAAATGTTGAATCTTGTGATTTTTAAACTTATCCTCATGTGCAAGAGTCATTTGGAGACATCATGAAATTTTGGACTTTGTTGTTGGCGGCATTTTTGGTGCTGGCAGGCGCTAATGCGGAGGCTGCGCGCCTGGGGGGCGGGAGGTCGATTGGCAGGCAGTCAGGCAACGTGACACAGCGTCAGACTGCACCCGCGCAAGGCGCCGTGAAGTCACCCACTCCGCCACCAGCACCCGCCGCACCCGCACCTGCGGTACCCAAGAGGCCTTGGGGCGCCATGCTGGGAGGCCTGGCGGCTGGTTTGGGGCTGGCCTGGCTGGCAAGTTCTCTGGGTATTGGCGGGGGTGCCATTGCTCAATTCATGATGTTTGCGTTGCTGGCACTGGCGATCATGATGCTGATTGGCTGGTTCTTGCGCTCTCGCCGGGCTGCGCCAGCGCAGAGTTCGCAAAACACGCCATTTGCGTTTCAGGGTGTTTCCCCCGCGAGCACAGCACGCACGCCCATTAGTTACCAGCCGGAAAACGTTGGCAATGACGCCTCGGCCCGTCCTTGGGAACGCAGCAGTTCGGTTTTTGACAGTCTTAGGGCAGTGCCAGACACATCGAGGTCAATGATCGGGTCAGCGCTGACTGGTTCACAGAACTGGGGCATTCCAGCCGGCTTTGACACAGAGGGATTTCTGCATTCTGCAAAAGCTAATTATGTGTCGTTACAAGCGGCCTGGGACAAGTCGGACATCAACGCTTTGCGCCTGATGATGACGGATACCATGCTCAAAGAGATTCAGGCACAACTCGTCGAGCGTGAAGTTCATGCAGGTGGACCGATCAATTTCACCGATGTGGTAATGATTGATGCACAGCTGCTGGGGATTGAAGATCTGGGCGACGACTACATGGCCAGTGTTGAGTTTTCCGGCATGATTCGCGACCAGGCTTCTGCTGGCCCGAACCCGTTCCGCGAAGTCTGGAACATGACCAAATCAAAGAGTGGCGGCAGCGGCTGGTTGGTGGCTGGAGTGCAGGCTCTGCAATAAGGCACCTGCGGGTGGGCCATGAGGGTGCAGGGAAATTCAGGGAATAATGGAAAGCTATGGCAACACCGTCCCCCTTATTGATGTTGGAAGACTTTCTTCAGAACCTTCCACTGCCCAAGTTTCACCCCCCCGTTTGGGCTGTCGAAGAGGCACAAAGGCGCATCGTATCTCTGCTGAATCATATTTTGAGCCAGGAAACAGAAGCCACCAGTCGCCTTGCGCGACAGCAAGGGCGTGTAGTGCTTCTGCAATGGCGCCAATTTTCCATGCGGTTCATCCTTGGCCCGGCCGGCTTGCTGGATCTCGCTGTGGGTGAAGCCGAGCCGGATCTGGTTTTGGCGCTGACCAACGATTCTCCCTCTGCGTTGGTGCAACTGGTGATGCGCGGAGACCGGCCTGTGGTAAGAATTGAGGGCGATGTGCAGTTGGCCGCTGAAGTGAACTGGGTGGTTGACCATGTCCGCTGGGATATCGAAGAGGATCTCGCTCGCGTGGTTGGCGATGCGCCGGCCCACAGTCTGAGTCAGGCCGCTCGGGCCATGGTGAAGGCGTTACGGCAGTTTATTGGCGCCACCCATACCGCTATCGATCCTGGCAAGGCGTCGGCATGACACGCCTGTTCAGGGGTGTTTTCATTTTCTCGGTGCTGATTCGCTTTGGTCTGGATGAGTTGTTACTGACCAGCTTTCACAAGCCATGGTTGAGTGCTTTGAGCCGTATATTGACGATTGGGCGCAAGCTTGATGCTCCCCGTGGGCAACGGATTCGGGAGGCACTGGAAAGTTTGGGACCCATTTTCGTCAAGTTTGGGCAGGTGCTGTCAACACGGCGGGATTTGCTGCCGATTGATATTGCCGACGAACTGGCCCGCCTGCAGGATCGGGTTCCGCCGTTTGAAAGCGACGTTGCCATCGCCACCATTGAGCGCGCTTTCCAGAAAAAGGTAGACGACATCTTTGTTTCGTTCGACCGCGAACCGGTCGCCAGTGCCTCCATTGCGCAGGTGCATTTTGCGGTGCTCAAAGATCGCTCCAACCGCAACCGTGAGGTCGCCGTCAAGGTGCTCAGACCTGGCATGCTGCAGGCGATCGAAAAAGATTTGAGCTTGATGCGCATGATGGCTGGCTGGGTTGATGGCATCTCAAACGGTGGCAGACGCCTTAAGCCACGCGAAGTGGTCGCTGAATTCGACAAATACCTGCACGACGAACTGGATTTGGTGCGGGAGGCGGCAAGTGCCGCGCAGCTTCGTCGCAACATGGCTGGGCTTGATTTGGTTCTCATCCCCGAGATGTTTTGGGACTACTGCATGCCCGACGTCATTGTGATGGAGCGTATGCACGGTGTTCCGATCAGCCAGGTTGAGCGCCTGCGATCAGCCGGTGTCGACATTCCGAAGTTGGCCCGGGACGGGGTCACAATTTTTTTCACGCAGGTCTTTCGTGACGGATTTTTTCATGCAGACATGCACCCGGGCAATATTCAAGTCAGTATTGAACCAGCGACGTTTGGTCGCTATATATCGCTTGATTTTGGCATCATTGGCACATTGACCGGCTCGGACAAAGAGTATTTGGCGCAGAATTTCACCGCTTTTTTCCGGCGCGACTACAAGCGGGTGGCCGAGTTGCACATCGAGTCAGGCTGGGTGCCGGCCGCAACGCGGGTCGATGAACTCGAGTCCGCGATTCGCTCAGTGTGTGAGCCCTATTTTGACCGACCCCTGAAGGACTTCTCGTTGGGACTGGTTCTAATGCGATTGTTTCAGACCTCCAGGCGTTTTCACGTTGAAATCCAGCCGCAATTGGTGTTGTTGCAAAAGACGCTACTCAATATCGAAGGTCTCGGGCGTCAGTTGGACCCGGATTTGGATCTATGGAATACGGCAAAACCATTTCTTGAAAAATGGATGGTCGATCAGTTGGGGCCTAAAAAACTGATGGACCAGTTTCGAAATGAAGCTCCTTTGTACGCGAAGTTGTTGCCCGAACTGCCGAGGCTATTGCATGATTTTCTGCAGCGCAGTAGGCCTGCCCAAGGTCTTGCGCTTAGCGAACTTGTGGCGGAGCAAAAACGTACCAACCGTCTTTTGCAATCGATCCTGTATGGGGCGGTCGGTTTTGTACTCGGCTTGGTGGCGATGCAGTTGATTGTCAGAGTGCGACTTTTCTAAGTCTCGCAACCCTTGGCATCGATTACAGTAGCTGGCGCCTTATAATTAAAAGCTTTGCAACTTTAAATCCTAGTCTGATTGCCATGCCAATTTATGCTTATAAATGCACGTCCTGCGGGTTTGCCAAGGATGTGTTGCAAAAAATGTCGGATTCGCCACTAGCAGACTGTCCGGCCTGTGGCGTTTCCACCTTGAAGAAGCAACTAACTGCGGCCGGCTTTCAACTGAAGGGCTCGGGTTGGTATGCTACTGATTTCAAGGGGGGTGCGTCGGCCGCTGCCAGCACCTCCACTAACTCTGAATCGCCTGCGAGTGTGGCAGCCGAAGGCGGCAAACCTGCCGAAAACTCGGTGGCAAAACCAGACCCGATAACGCCCCCCGCCACTGGTGGTTGCGGTGGCGCTTGCGCCTGTCACTAAGACCGTTACGACTTAATTTTGATTTCTTTGTGCCAATAAAAAAGTACCTGCTCACCGGCCTGCTGGTTTGGTTGCCACTGGCCATCACCCTTTGGGTTCTATTGTGGCTGGTGGGGTTGCTTGACGCTATTTTTGGTGGATTTTTGACGGGTCTCGCGGCATTGACACCAGATTCAGCGAGCGTCATTTTGGAGCCGCTGCGGCATATCCCCGGTTTAGGTGTTGTGCTGGTCTTTTCCGGCTTGCTGGTGACCGGTGCCCTGGTTACCAATGTAGCGGGTCGTTGGTGGCTGGCGCAGTGGGACAGATTGTTTACCCATATCCCGGTCTTTAAGTCGATCTATAACAGCGTTAAAAAGGTGTCAGATACACTTTTTTCCAGCAATGGCAACGCGTTTCGTACCGCCATGCTGGTCCAGTACCCACGTGCTGGAGTCTGGACCATCGCTTTCCAGACCGGAACGCCAAGCGGCGAGGTGGCCGGACATCTAGGTCCGGATTTCGTGAGCGTCTATGTACCGACAACGCCCAATCCGACCAGTGGTTTTTTTCTCATGGTGCCGCGCGCCGAAATTGTTGAGTTGAATATGAGTGTTGACGAGGCGTTGACCTACGTTATTTCGATGGGGTCGGTAGCGCCATCTGTTGCGCTTGCCATTTCCCCGAAATAGAATTTTTATAACCTGTGCCGTCTGTGAAGACGGGCTTTGAAAGCTGTCTATGGCCATGCGCTCCCAGTATTGCGGTCTTGTGACCGAAGCCCTGTTGGGCCAAACCGTGACCCTGTGTGGCTGGGTCAACCGTCGGCGTGATCATGGGGGTGTGATTTTTGTCGATATTCGTGATCGTGAGGGATATGTGCAGGTTGTGTGTGATCCGGATCGTGCCCAGATGTTCAAGACGGCCGAGGGTCTGCGTAACGAGTTCTGTATTCAGATCAAAGGAATGGTGCGGGCCCGTCCCCAAGGCACCACCAACGATAGCCTCAAGAGCGGGAAAATTGAGGTGTTGTGTCATGAGTTGACAGTGCTCAACCCGTCCGTCACTCCACCGTTCCAACTCGACGATGAGAACCTCAGCGAGACTACCCGTCTGACCCACCGCGTGCTCGACTTACGTCGACCCTATATGCAGAACAACTTGATGCTGCGTTATCGCGTTGCTATGGAAGTGCGCAAGTTTCTCGATGCCAACGGCTTCATTGACATCGAGACCCCAATGCTGGGCAAGTCGACGCCCGAAGGCGCGCGCGATTATCTGGTCCCCAGCCGGGTGCACGAGGGTCATTTCTTCGCCCTGCCACAAAGTCCCCAGTTGTTCAAACAGTTGCTGATGGTGGCCGGTTTTGACCGCTACTATCAAATTACCAAGTGTTTCCGTGATGAAGACCTGCGCGCTGATCGCCAGCCGGAGTTCACGCAGATAGATATTGAAACTTCGTTTTTGACTGAGCAGGAAATTCGCGATCTGTTTCAGGAGATGATTACGACCGTTTTCAAGGCAGCCCTGAACGTTGATCTGGGAGAGTTTCCCGTCATTACCTATGGCGATGCCATGCGTCGCTATGGCTCGGACAAGCCCGACCTGCGTGTCAAGCTCGAGTTCACCGAGTTGACCGACGTCGTGGCTGACGTTGATTTCAAGGTGTTTGCCAGTGCTGCCAGCATGCAGGATGGTCGAGTCGTGGGGCTTCGCATACCGGGCGGTGCACGCGAAGTCGGTGGCCTGAGCCGCGGCGAGATTGATGGTTACTCCGAGTTCGTCAAAATTTACGGTGCCAAGGGGTTGGCATATATCAAGGTTAACGAACTGGCCAGGGGCCCTGGCAATAAGTCACTTCGCTGGCCGGGCCTTCAATCACCCATCGTCAAGAACCTGAACGACAAGGCGGTGGCCGCAATACTGGAACGCACCGGTGCTCAGGATGGAGATCTAATTTTCTTTGGCGCTGACAGGGATAAAATTGTTAACGACGCCATCGGTGCGTTGCGCATCAAGATTGGGCATAGTGAGTTTGGCAAGATGAACGGTTTGTTCGAGAAAGCCTGGCGTCCGATGTGGGTGGTTGATTTCCCGATGTTTGAATTTGACGAAGAGTCACAACGCTACACGGCAGTGCACCATCCGTTCACAGCGCCCAAAGAAGGTCATGAAGACTGGATGGTCACGGCACCACAGAAGTGCATCTCGCAGGGGTACGACATGGTGCTCAATGGCTGGGAGATGGGAGGCGGTTCGGTTCGTATCCACCGTGCAGACATTCAGCAAAAGGTGTTTGACGCTTTGAAAATAACACCTGAAGAAGCACAGGAAAAATTCGGCTTCCTGCTCGATGCCTTGCAATATGGTGCTCCACCCCACGGGGGCCTTGCCTTTGGTCTGGATCGCATCGTCACTTTGATGACCGGTGCCGAGTCGATTCGTGA
>JANXLW010000342.1 GCA_025354965.1 Betaproteobacteria bacterium | reverse complement strand
CATTTGCGCACTGGCGCATTGACTGACGACGAGTGGCCGCGCTTGACCGAGGCCATTGAGAAGCTGCGCAACATCTCGCTGCACATTGACGAGAGCGCTGGCTTGACCTCAACGGAGCTGCGTGCCAACGCCCGGCGTCTGGCGCGCCAGTGCGGGCAGCTAGGCTTGATCGTGGTGGATTACCTACAGCTCATGAGCGGCGGTTCGTCCAACGAAGAAAACCGCGCCACCGAGCTGGGTGAAATCTCACGCGGCCTCAAGATGTTGGCCAAGGAGTTGCAATGTCCGGTGTTGGCGCTGTCACAGCTCAATCGAAGCGTTGAGACCCGTACCGACAAGCGCCCCATGATGAGTGATCTGCGCGAGTCCGGTGCCATCGAACAGGATGCCGACATCATCATGTTCATCTACCGGGATGACTATTACAACAAGGAAAGCAGCAAGGAGCCCGGTGTGGCCGAGGTCATCATTGCCAAACAGCGCAATGGCCCGACCGGCACGGTGAAGCTGGCCTTCTTGAAGCCAATTACCAAATTTGAATCGCTCGCATACGGCAGTGGCGATTCTTGAGGGGATCGCATCAGGCGAATTCCAAGGTTACTTTGCCGGGTCTTTTCTTGGCAGGTCCAATCACAATTTTGATGTCGTGACCAAGCTTGGCAACAAGTTCCATCAGCTTGCTTTCGCTGACGCCCCGGAACTGTCCCCGTGTAATCCGTGAAATCTTGGACTGGTCAATGCCCAAAAGTTCTGCTGCCGCATCTTGGGTAAGCCGCTTGGCTTTGATGGCCCTGGCAATTTTGCCTGCAAGTTGTTACATGCGCTGCATCTCGGCAGTGTCGGCATGCCCAAGACGGCATAAAAAGGTGCTGCAAACTTCGATGGTGATCGCTGTGCTGCTCATTTCTTCACTTCTTTTTAACAGACATTTTTCGAAAGAGTCGAAAAACCGGGATGCCCATTCCTGGCGCGCCATTCGGCTTGGTCGCTTTGCGACTGGCGATGCCACCCTCCAGGCCACCCTTGTTGTGCAGGCGCCATTTCGCCTGCTCAAGGACGGCACCACGGTCTGAATGTCCGCAGCCTCGCGACTGCCTCAGGTGTTGCTGTGGACAGCCTGGCGGCGGCGTCCGCGTGGCAATTGGGAATGCCAGAGGGTGACATCTGAACGCAACTATCCAACTCTCGCATGTCACGCTGCCGCCCCCTATGTGAGTCAAAGATAACTTCACCGCGAATGGGGCCATGCGTAGAGAAAGCGGATACTCACTACAAACCAATCGTGGGAGAAAACTATGGAAATTCAGGCTTTGGAAAGTGTCCCGCCTTCAGGGCCTGCGGAAGGCGCGAAGAAGTTGGCGTGGCTCAATCCCGCCGTTGCCATCACGGTCGCGCTGCTCGCGACGTTCATGGGCATCTGCAAGGTCAAAGATGACAATATCGTTCAAGCCATGCAGCAGGCGCAGGCCGACAAACTAGACCATTGGCAGTTTTACCAGGCACGCAATATCCGAGAGGAAATTGCGAAATCAACGCTGGTGCAATTGCGCTTGCAGGCTTTGACCGCTCCTGCCAATGTGCAACGGGCCTACGAAGAGCAAATCCTCGTGTACGGCGCGTTGGCCCGGGAACAAGCCGAGAAGAAAAATGAAATAAAGGCCCAGGCCGAGAAAGACCAGGCCACTTACGACGCGCTCAATTTCAGGGACGATCAGTTTGATCTGTCGGACGCGCTGATCGCTATCGCCATATCCCTGCTTGCGGTGGCGTCGCTGACTCAATTGCCTTGGCTATATATTCTTGCGCTCCTTCCCTCAGGATTTGGCGTCATCATGGGAACTGCAGGACTTGCTGGTTGGGCGATCCATCCAGACACGCTTATCAAACTCTTGAGTTAACGGGCACCTTCCATGCCGCGCATGGAGCCTTTCACCCTGCTGAAAGTCGGGGACCGTAGTCAAAATACTCGTCGCACTGCGACCGCCCTACGCGTTGCTTCGGACCGCCTGACGGCGTAGTCAGAGGCACTTGGGCGTGCCAGTGCCTGTGATGCCGTCATGGTGCCAGGGTTGAGTGCCAATACTTCACTGAGTTCTTTCGCCTGGGTTGCACTTTAGACCGAGTCGGGCCTGCTGCATGGGCTTTCGCGGCATAAAGCCGTTCCTGTCCGGTCGGTCACGGCGCTGCGCTGGTGTACGGCGACCCGTCACTCACTTTTTATTCCACGTCCCCCACCGCACCGGGCTTGCTTCAGGCCAGTACGAGCGGGCGGGCCCGCCAGTCTCGCCGGTCACCACGCCCTGTCCCTTGATCGGTCTGCATGCCACCACTACGGCGAACGAACTCAGCGAAGCGATGGCAACTTTATCAACCCAAGGAGCAACACCCATGACGACATCACACCCATCAATTTCCACGGACGGCTCGGAATCTTGCAAACGATAGTCGGGCAATTCACGGCAGCAAAGAGTTTTTAGTTTTTCAACCACGTCACTTTTAGGACATTTTCATGACAAGAACCCACCAATTGGCCTCCCGTTTTGGCCGTCATCAACAGGCCTTGCGCTCCTCCACCCCACTGGGCGACGATCAGCTTCGCCAGGTTGCGCCCTCCATTTTCGCAATGGACAAACACGGTAGCCGTTCAGACCGTTATACCTACATCCCTACTGGTGACATCCTGAGCGGTTTGCGCAAAGAAGGATTCAGTCCCTTCATGGTGTGCCAGACCCGCGTGCTTGACGACGCAAAACGTGAACAC
>JANXLW010000340.1 GCA_025354965.1 Betaproteobacteria bacterium | reverse complement strand
GCCATCAACATCATGCGCCGCATTCTGCAAAGCATGGGCGCAGAGGTGATCCATCTGGGGCATAACCGCAGCGTTGATGAAGTGGTCACCGCAGCCTTGCAGGAAGATGCGCAGGGCATTGCCATCAGCTCTTACCAGGGCGGGCACGTCGAGTATTTCAAGTACATGGTGGACCTGCTGAAGAGCCGCGGTGGCTCGCATATCCAGGTCTTCGGTGGCGGTGGTGGCGTTGTCGTGCCACCTGAAATCCGAGAATTGCAAGCCTATGGCGTGGCCCGCATCTTCAGTCCGGAAGACGGCCAGCGCATGGGTCTGGCCGGCATGATTGGCGAGATGGTGATGCGTTGCGACAAGGATTTGGCCGACTACGCACCGCACGAGATCAAGGCCATCCAGGGTCATGGCGAGATGAACTGGCGCGCCTTGGCGCAGCTCATTACGGCGCTGGAGAATGAAAAAGCTGCCGGTGAAAACAAAGGCAAACCGTCCAAACCACTGGCGAAGTTGACACAGGAAATACAGACGCTGGCAGCGACCAAAAAAGTGCCTGTGCTGGGCATCACAGGCACCGGGGGTGCTGGCAAGTCGTCGCTGACCGATGAGCTGATTCGGCGTCTGCGACTGGACCAGAATGACAGTTTGCGGGTCGCCCTGATCAGCATTGACCCGTCCAGGCGCAAGAGTGGTGGCGCCCTTTTGGGGGATCGCATCCGCATGAATGCGATCTCACCTTGGGCCCCCACGCTTGCCGCTGCGCGTGCTGCGCTGCCCCCCGAGGGGGCGTCCACCGCCTTGGGGCGGCCCGGCGGCGGTGGGGCCGTGGATTCAGGACAGCGAGTCTTCATGCGTTCTTTGGCCACGCGTGACTTTGGTTCCGAAATCAGCGCCGCCTTGCCCGACGTGATTGCCGCTTGCAAGGTGGCTGGCTTCGATCTGATCGTGGTGGAAACATCCGGCATCGGCCAGGGTGACGCCGCCATCGTGCCGCATGTGGATGTGCCGCTGTACGTGATGACGCCCGAGTTTGGCGCCGCCAGCCAGCTTGAAAAAATCGACATGCTGGACTTTGCCGAGTTTGTCGCCATCAATAAATTTGACCGCAAGGGCGCACTCGATGCCCTGCGCGATGTTGCCAAGCAGGTGCAGCGCAACCGCGAAGCCTTCACCACACCAGCAGACCAAATGCCGGTGTTCGGTACCATGGCGGCGCGCTTCAATGATGACGGCGTGACTGCCTTGTACCAGGCGCTCAAAGTCCGTCTGTCAGAGCTGGGTTTGAAAGTGTCCCCGTCGTCGCAGCTTCCGATGGTGGCGGTACGGCACAGCACCAACCAGACACCAGTGGTGCCGGCAGCGCGCACCCGCTACCTGGCGGAGATCAGCGATACCGTGCGCAGCTACAAAAAGCGTGCCCGCAGCCAGGCCAGATTGGCGCGTGAAATCCAGCAATTGCGGGAAACCGGTCGTATGCTCAAACTGGATGACGCCAACAAGACCAATGCCTACCAGGCCGTCATGGATCTGGCCGGGCAGCGTGAGGCGCATCTGGGTGCAGCCGAAAAGAAATTGCTCGGGCAATGGCCGACCATGCAGGCCGCTTATGCTGGCGACGAGTACGTTGTCAAAATTCGCGACAAGGAAATCCGTACCGCGCTCACCAGCAAAAGCCTGAGCGGCACCACCATTCGCAAAGTGGCTTTGCCCCAATTCGAGGACCACGGCGAGATCCTGAAGTGGCTGGCGCTGGACAATGTGCCCGGCAGTTATCCGTACACCGCCGGTACTTTTGCCTTCAAGCGCGAAGGTGAAGACCCAACCCGCATGTTTGCCGGCGAGGGCGATGCGTTTCGCACCAACACGCGCTTCAAGTTGCTCAGTTCGGGCATGGTGGCCAAGCGTTTGTCCACCGCCTTCGACTCGGTCACGCTGTATGGCAACGACCCCGATCCGCGTCCTGATATCTACGGCAAGGTCGGCAACAGCGGTGTCAGCATTGCCACCCTGGACGACATGAAAGTGCTGTACGGTGGCTTTGATTTGTGCAGCCCCAGCACCAGCGTGAGCATGACCATCAACGGCCCGGCGCCCAGCATTCTGGCCATGTTCATGAACACCGCCATCGACCAGAACATCGACAAATTCAAAGCTGACAATGGCCGTGAACCAACCGACACCGAAATGGAGAAAATCAGGGAGTGGGTGCAGGAAAACGTGCGCGGCACCGTGCAGGCCGACATCCTGAAGGAAGACCAGGGCCAGAACACCTGCATCTTCTCGACCGAATTCAGCCTGAAGGTGATGGGCGACATTGCCGAGTATTTTGTGCACAACAGGGTGCGCAATTTCTACTCGGTCTCCATCAGCGGCTACCACATTGCCGAAGCCGGCGCGAATCCGATCAGCCAACTGGCATTCACCTTGTCCAATGGTTTTACGTTCGTCGAAGCCTACCTGGCGCGCGGCATGCACATCGACGACTTTGCGCCGAACCTGAGCTTCTTCTTCTCCCACGGCATGGACCCCGAATACACCGTGATGGGACGTGTGGCGCGGCGCATCTGGGCGGTGGCGATGAAAGAAAAGTACGGCGCCACCGAAC
>JANXLW010000337.1 GCA_025354965.1 Betaproteobacteria bacterium | reverse complement strand
ATGAGTTTGAGCAGCGTCGTTTTGCCGGCGCCGTTGGGACCAATCAAGCCAATTTTGTCGCCGCGCACCACGGTGGCGGAAAAGTCCTTGATGATGATCTTGTCGCCGAAGGCCTTGCTGGCCAGCGTCAGCTCGGCCACCAGTTTGCCGCCCAAAACACCAGCGGCGACGTCCATGCGCACTTTGCCGACCGCTTCGCGATGGGCGGCGCGGCTGGCGCGCAGTTTTTCCAGTCGCACGATGCGGCTTTGACTGCGGATGCGCCGCGCCTCAACGCCTTTTCTGATCCAGATTTCTTCCTGCGCCAGCAGCTTGTCGGCCTTGGCGCTGATGACGGCCTCTTGCGCCAGTTGCTCCTCTTTGAGCAGCAGGTACTGGGAAAAATTGCCCGGATAGGAACGCAAAATACCGCGGTCCAGCTCGATGATGCGGGTTGCCACGCGATCCAGAAAAGTCCGGTCATGAGTGATGGTGACGACGCTGCCCTTGAAGGCTACCAGCAGGTCTTCCAGCCACTCAATGGAGTCCAGGTCGAGATGGTTGGTCGGTTCATCCAGCAGCAACACGTCGGGTTGTGCGACCAGTGCTTGCGCCAACGCAACCCGTTTCTTGGTGCCCCCCGAGAGCGTGCTGACCACGGCGTTTTCGTCCAGGTGCAGGCGGTGCAGGGTTTCCGTCACGCGCTGCTCCCAGTTCCAGCCGTCCTGCGCTTCAATGGCACTTTGCAAGGAATCCAGGTCGCCGACCCCTTCGCAGTATTGGTCGATGAGGGCGATAACCCCCGCGATGCCAGCGCTGGCTGCTACAAAAACAGTCGCCTCCTGGTCCAGGATGGGTTCCTGCGCAACGTACGCGAGACGCAGGCTTTGTTGCAGTTGCAAGGTGCCGTCATCGGCTTTTTCGAGTCCGGCCAGAATCTTGAGAAAAGATGATTTGCCAGTGCCATTGCGACCGATCAGGCCGACGCGCTCACCGGTTTCGAGCGCAAAGTCGGTGTGATCGAGCAGCGCAACGTGGCCAAAAGCGAGTTGGGCGTTCAGAAAGGTAATTAATGCCATAGGGGAGGGATTATCCCGCCCCGCTAGCGCCCATAGACATCTTCGAAGCGGACGATGTCGTCTTCACCCAGATAAGAACCCGACTGCACCTCGATCATTTCCAGTGCCACGCGTCCCGGGTTTTCCAGCCGGTGGGTGGTGCCCAGCGGGATAAAGGTGGACTCGTTCTCGGACAGCAGGAAAGTTTCGTCACCCCGCGTAATTTTGGCGGTACCGCTGACCACAATCCAGTGCTCGGCGCGGTGGTGGTGCATTTGCAGGGAGAGAATGCCGCCGGGCTTGACCATAATGCGCTTGACCTGAAAACGTTCGCCGGCGTCGACACCGTCGTAGGAGCCCCAGGGGCGAAACACCTTGCGGTGAATTGAACTCTCGGAGCGACCCTGCTTTTTAAGGCTGTCGACAATTTTCTTGACGTCTTGGGTTTTGTCCTTGTGCGCCACCAAAATGGCGTCCGCGGTTTCCACCACGACCAGATCGTTGACGCCGACGCAGGCAATCAGCCGGCCCTCGGACAGCGCCAAGGTGTTGTGACAATCCTGCAGCAGAACATCGCCTTGCGCCACGTTGCCGGCGGTGTCCTTGGGCAGCACCTGCCACAGGGCGTCCCAGGCGCCGACATCCGACCAGCCGGCGGTCAGCGGCAGGACCACGCCAGGTGGCAATGAGTCCGAAGTCGTGTGCGCCGAGCCGCCATAGGCCGCAATGCGCTCCATCACAGCGTAGTCGATTGAGTCGCTGGGGCAGTTGGCAAATTTTTCCTTGTCAACCCTAACAAACTCGCCATCGGTTGAACCCTGATCCCAGGCGCTTTGACAGGCCAGCAAAATGTCGGGCCGACAAACGCGCATGGCAGCCAGCCAGACCGAGGCGCGCAGCATGAACAGGCCGCTGTTCCAGAGGTAGGAGCCTTCCTGCAAATAAGACTGCGCCGTTTTCAAGTCTGGCTTTTCGACAAAGCGTGCAATCAACCTGGCACCGCTTGGCGCTGCCTGATTGGACGCGGTGCCGTAGACCGCGCCCGACTGGATATAGCCGTAGCCGGTCTCGGGGGCGTTGGGCGTGATGCCAAAAGTGACGACGGCACCCTGCGCGGCCAGCGCAGCGCCCTGGCCGACAACGCTCTGAAACGTGGCGACGTCAAGAATCACGTGATCCGACGGCATCACCAGCAGCACCGGGTTGGCGC
The DNA here is from genome assembly GCA_025354965.1 of Betaproteobacteria bacterium. Lineage (GTDB taxonomy): Bacteria > Pseudomonadota > Gammaproteobacteria > Burkholderiales > Burkholderiaceae_C > Rhodoferax. The sequence continues at coordinate 1,981 of JANXLW010000337.1, read as the reverse complement.
CAGTTTTAATGGCCGCTAACGCAGCCAAAGTAAGTGCTGGCGCCGTGTTGCGGCCGGTGGGTTCAAGCACGATGGTGCCGGGTTTGCCCAGCAGGCGCAATTGCTCGGCGATGACAAAGCGGTACTCCTCGTTGCACACCACCATGGGCGGCGCCAGCTCGGCGCCGGTAATGCCTTCGACGCGTCGCACCGTGGCTTGCAGCAGCGAGTCCGCGCCAATCAGTGGCAGCAGTTGCTTGGGATATTTCTCACGTGACAGCGGCCATAAGCGGGTGCCGGAGCCGCCGGACAGGACAACGGGTTGTATCAACATGAAAATGCTCTGAATATTGGAAGTTAATCGACAGGGCCAGTGGTTTTCAGGCCCTGGCATCGCCCCAGCGCAACTGGGCGGTGTCGTCGCCGCGGTACAGGGTCTCGCCGTAACGGTCAACGCAGTAATCGGGCGACACTATCATCTCTGAAAAACGCATGTCGGCGGCGATACGGGTGTACTCAAACAAAATGCTGCGTACCACTTTGGCACCGGTGCGGATGTGGCTGCCGTGCCCGATCCAGGCCGGTCCGACGATGGTGGCGCCGGGCTCGATGCGCACGCTCGAACCGATGTAAACCGGGCCTTCAATCTTGACTTTGTCCCACGGAATACAGGTATTGAGGCCGACCCAGATGCCGGGCTTGATCTGCCGCCCGGGCATGTTCATTTCGGCCACTTCACCACTGAGTACGCGCTGCAGGACCGACCAGTAATCACTGACGCGCCCGATATCGATCCAGTTGAACGGGCGGTTCTGCACAAAAAACGGCAGCTCATGCGCCACCAGGTCGGGGAACAGCTGCGAGCCAATGTCATAAACCGTGGCCGGGGGCACCAATCCCAGCACCGCTGGTTCAAAAATGTAGATACCGGTGCTGGCCAGGGTGGATTTGGCGTCTGCTGGCTTTGGTTTTTCCTGAAAGGACTGAATATGCCCGTCCGGTGCCGCCACCACAATGCCGTAGTTTTGCACGTCTGCAAGAGGCACATCAAGTGCCACCACGCTGGCGATGGCGCCTTTGGCCTTGTGTTCCGCCAGGGCGGCCGTGATGTCCAGATCAATCAGCGCGTCGCCACACAACACCAGCGTGGTTTCATTAAAGAAGCCGCTGAAGTCCTGGATGCGTCGCATGCCGCCGGCTGAGCCCATCGGTCGCGGCAGGACATCGCCATGTTCGCGAACGCCTTCGTAGGAGTAGCCGATTTGCACGCCCCAGCGCTGGCCGTCGCCAAAGTACTCTTCAATTTTGTGGTGATACCAGGCCACGTTCACCATGATCTCGGTGATGCCATGACGCGCCAGATGCTCGATCATGTATTCCATCACCGGTTTGCCCAGAATCGGCACCATCGGTTTGGGCAAGTCGCGCGTCAGTGGTCGCACGCGGGTACCCTGGCCAGCCGCCAGAATCATTCCTTTAGCCATGATGCATCCCATCCCAGTCACTCATTTTGTTTTTCCCTTTGCCCGATGAAATTCACGCTCGCGCATGAAAGGAATCAAGTTTAGCCGTCTGTCTTTTTTTGCCCCTGCGATGGCGCCAACTGCTACAGGAGGTGCATCTGCCTGGCAGCTTCGGTCAATTCGGCGCGGAAATCGGGATGCGCAATCGAGATCATTTCCTGGGCGCGCTGTTTTGCCGATTTGCCACGCAACTGGGCAACACCGTATTCGGTGACGACGTAGTTGATGTCGTTTTTGCTGGTGCTCATGTGAGTGCCGGGCGCCAGCGTCGGCACGATGCGCGTCAGACGGTCGTTCTGGGCGGTGGAAGGCAGCACGATGAAAGCCTTGCCACCGTTTGATCGATTGGCGGCGCGCACAAAATCGGCCTGGCCGCCGGTGCCGGAATACGGCACATGGCCCAGGCTCTCGGAGCCGCACTGGCCCAGCAGGTCGATTTGTAGCGTGGCATTGATCGCCATCAGCTTGTCATTCTTGGC
>JANXLW010000061.1 GCA_025354965.1 Betaproteobacteria bacterium | reverse complement strand
ACCCAGTTGGGACCGACCTGCGTCACGTAACCGATGGGTTGGCCCGGGTTCTTGGGTGTGTCAAAAGCGCCAATGCCGCTGTGGCGACCCTGCACGAAATAGTCGGTGAACTCGCGGTTGAAATTTTGCTTGGGATCGGGTGTGAACGTAAAAGTAGTGCTGCCGCTGGAGGCGCGCGCCAGCGGCAAGACCGACTGTTGGCGTTCTTCAATCAGCGCGTCCAGCAGTTTGCGGTAATGGGCGGTGATATTTTTCACATAGCCCATGTCTTTGTAGCGGCCTTCAATCTTGAAGCTGCGGATGCCCGCATCGACCAGCGCAGCAAGGTTGTCGCTCTGGTTGTTGTCTTTCATTGACAGCACGTGCTTGTTGTGTGCCACAAAGCGCCCCCTGTCGTCCACTACCTGATAAGGCAGGCGGCAGGCTTGACTGCATTCGCCGCGGTTGGCGCTACGACCCGTATGGGCCTGGCTGATGTAACACTGGCCACTGTAGGCCACACACAGGGCGCCATGCACAAAGAATTCCAGTGTGCAATTCGTCTGTTGGCGAATGGCCCGGATTTGCTCCAGCGTTAACTCACGCGCCAGCACGATTTGCGATAAGCCCACGTCTTGCAGAAAACGCGCTTTTTCGGGAGAACGAATGTCGCACTGCGTGCTGGCGTGCAATTGGATGGGTGGCAGGTCGATTTGCAGCAAACCCATGTCCTGGACGATGAGCGCGTCCACGCCAGCGTCATAGAGCTGCCAGGCCAGCGTGCGGGCACTAGCCAGCTCGTTGTCGCGCAGGATGGTGTTCAGGGTGACGAAGACGCGGCTGTTGAAGCGATGCGCATGACGCACCAGTCGGGCAATCTCCTGGACACTGTTGTCGGCGCTGGAACGCGCGCCAAACGATGGGCCGCCGATATAGACAGCATCGGCGCCATGGTTGATGGCCTCCATGCCAATTCCGGCGTCGCGCGCCGGTGACAGAAGTTCAAGCTGATGGTCAAACTGTGACATGAGCCGGATTATCCTTGGGTTGATCGGTTATCGTCACACCATGCACTCCAAAACCCCGGTCTCTGCCATACCCCGATTTGATGCGGTGGACGCCTTGCGTGGCTTGGCCATAGTCTGGATGACGGCGTTTCACTTCTTCTTTGACCTGAATCAGTTTGGCTACATCAAGCAGGATTTTTACCGCGATCCGCTCTGGACCTGGCAGCGCACGCTGATTCTGAGTCTGTTTTTGTTTTGTGCTGGCGTGGGGCAAGCCATCGCCGTCAATCAGGGGCAAAGCTGGCCACGCTTTTGGCATCGCTGGGCGCGCGTGATGGGCTGTGCGTTGCTTGTCACGGCGGGGTCCTGGTGGATGTACCCGCAAAGCTTTATTTACTTTGGCGTGCTGCAAGGCATGGCGCTGATGCTGATCATTGCGCGTTTGACGGCAGGTTGGGGGCGCTGGTTGTGGCTGCTCGGTGCCATCGCCATCGGTCTTAAATTCCTGGCCGTCGACATCCTGGAGACTGCTGCCATGTCAACGCTGGCCGATGCCTTGAACACGGCACAATTCAATTGGCTGGGTCTGGTGACGCGCAAACCCATCACCGAGGACTATGTTCCGGTGCTGCCTTGGTTGGGCGTGATGTGGTGGGGGGTGGCAGCGGGCAATTGGCTGACAAAAACAGGGGTAGGTCGTTTGTCATGGCAGTTGCCAGTGCCATCACGGCCCCTGGCAACGCTGGGACGCTGGAGTTTGAGCTACTACATGCTGCACCAACCGGTGCTGATTGGCGTCTTGATGGCACTGGCCTGGCTCTCCAAATAAAAACGCGGCCTGGGCCGCGTTCATGCTGAAATCGCTGCAAAGCCTATTCGATCTTGGCCTTGGAGCGTAACTCTTCCTGGTACTTGCCCATTTTTTGTTGCAGCAGTTGCTGGCCAATTTGCGGTTTGACGTCGTCAAATTTTGGCAACTGGGCGTCGCGGGTGTCGTCCAGGCGAATAATGTGGTAACCAAACTGCGTTTTGACCGGCGTTTCGGTAGTCTTGCCTTTGGCCAGTTTGGTCAGGGCTTCAGAGAACTCGGCAACGTAATTGCCAGCGCCGGCCCAGTCAAGGTCGCCCCCTTTGGCACCGGAGCCCGGGTCCTTGGAGGATTTTTTGGCGATCTCGTCAAATTTCCCGCCCTTTTTTAACTGAGCAATAATGGCCTTGGCCTGATCCTCTTTTTCCACCAGAATGTGACGGGCCCGGTATTCCTTGCCGCTGTTGGCGGCAACAAATTTATCGTACTCTGCCTTGATGTCGGCATCGCTCACCGGATTGGCCTTTTGGTAGTTGCCAAAAAGTTCACGGATCAAAAGCGTCTGGCGTGCCAGTTCCATCTGGGTCTTGAAATCGTCAGTGGCGTCCAGTCCCTGTTTTTGCGCTTCCTGAATGAAAATCTCGCGGGCGATAACCTCGTCTTTAAGTTGTCCCTGCATTTCGGGAGTGACCGGTCGACCCGAGCGTGCGATTTGCTGCGCCAGTTCATCAACCCGCGCCTTTGGCACGGCTTTACCGTTGACTATCGCCACGTTTTGCGCCAAAACAATCGGTGCCAGCGTGCCCAGGATGGCGGCCGCCGCGATGGCGGATAAAAATTTCATTTTCATTCGGATTTCCTAAGTATCAATTGCCAATTAAACAGATTCAAGTTGGGGGTAATTTAGCTTCAATGGCCAGTGCGTGCAGCCCTTGCTCGATGAAATCGTGCAGCGCATCATACACAAGGCGGTGGCGCATGACCGCAGACTTGCCGGTAAATAAATGTGAAGTGATGCGGACCCGAAAATGGGTTCCATAGCCACTGCCGTTGGCGCCCGCGTGACCGGCGTGTTGAAAACTCTCGTCCAGCACCTCCAGCGTGATCGGTTGCAAAGCGGCGCGCAATCGCTGTTCGAGCCGCTCAGCCGTGGCCGGCAGGTGTCTGTGGGCCGCTGGCGTCATGGTGGGGTTGGAGCCTTGGGCTCGTCCTGTTTGAGGTAGCGCGCAATATAAAAACCCTGGCCAATGATGAAGGCCAGTGGAAACACATAGCCCCAAAGCTTGAAGTTGACCCAGGCTTCGGTGCTGAAGTAGGCCGCCACATAGGCATTGCTAAGTGACATGAAAAGGCAGTATGCCACCCAGATCACGTTGAGCCTCTTCCATACCGGATCGGGCAATTCCAGCTGGCTGCCCAGCAACAGCTTGAGGAAATTCTTGTTCATGATCCAGATCGCCACCGCCAGCCCGATGGCCATCGCGGCGTACAGCACGGTCGGTTTCCATTTGATGAAACGGTCGTCGTGCAACACCAACGTCAAGCTGCCAAAGATCAATATCAGGCACAGCGTAATCTTGTGCATCGCCTGCAGTTTGCGATCCAGCGCGTAGATCAGGCCCATCTGAAGCACGGTGGCGGTCATCAGCACACCTGTGCCGATGTAGATGTCATAAAGCTTGTAGGTGCCAAAAAAAAGCAGGATGGGGAAAAAGTCGATCAGTATTTTCATTGAGGGGTGAAGTTTAACGAAGCCGAGTTCATGCAATAGCGCAGACCGGTGGGTGCCGGGCCGTCTTCAAACACGTGGCCCAGGTGCGCGCCGCAATCGGCACAATGAACTTCAGTGCGCTTCATCCAAAGCGAGCCATCCGCTTTGGTGGCTACCGCAGTGTCATTGATGGGCTGAAAATAGCTGGGCCATCCGCACCCGGATTCAAATTTTGTTTTGGATTCAAATAGCGGCTTATCGCAACAGATGCACCGATAAACGCCCGGTGCAGAGTTGCTTTCCAGCTTGCCGCTATAGGCTCTTTCCGTGGCCTGCTGGCGTGTCACCTCGAAGGCCAGCGGTTCAGCACCTTTTTCCTTTAGCAGTGTCTTCCATTGCTCGTCGGTCTTTTCAATTTTGTAGGTCATGCGGCAGGACTTCCTTCAGGGTACTGGTGTGATGAATGGCTCAGGAACTGCAGCTGATCTCGATATCGTTGGCCCAATCCGGCGGGAAACCGGCGTATTCATCAAATCCGGGATGTTCGTCAAATGGGGACTCCAGCAGCAACAGCAAGGTATCGACTCGTGAAAAGTCCTTAAGTTTCGCTGCCTGAATGGCTTGTTCGCCCAAATGATTGCGCAGCACAAATTTTGGGTTGGTTTTAAGCATCAAGTCGGTCACCAGATTGTGCGGAAGATGTGCGGTCCGCTGCGCATGGCGCAATAACCAGGCATCTATTGCTGGTCGATCCAAAAACAGATCTCGCACCGCTGCGGCGTTCATGGCGCCACTGCAGTGGCTCAAACGGCGCCAGAAAATGGTGTAGTCGACGTGGTCTTTGGCCAGCAATTTAAGAATCACTTCAATCAAGGCCCGGTCATCGTTGGCGGTGTCGCCGCTGCTATCCAGCAGACCCAGTTTGGCGCGCATTTTTGCTTCTAATACGGCAGGAAACACAGTTTTGAACGATTCCAGTGCGGCAATGGCGAGTTCCTGTTCTTCGATCAGCGGCAACAACGCCTGGCCCAAACAGAAAAGGTTCCAGTAAGCAATATTAGGTTGTTTGTTGAAGGCGTAACGACCCACAGTGTCGGAGTGGTTGCAAATGTGGTCGGGGTTGTAGGTGTCCAAAAACTGAAACGGACCGTAGTCGATGGTCAGTCCCAAAATGCTCATATTGTCAGTGTTCATCACGCCATGGCAAAAGCCTACAGCCTGCCACTGTGCCACCATTTTTGCCGTGCGTTCGCTCACCGCCACCAGCAAAGCGGCATAACGGTTGCCTTCGAATTTGTCAGCGACTCGGCAATCCGGGTAAAACCGGTCAATCACGTAGTCGGCGAGTATTTTGAGTTGAGCACGCTGGTCGCTGTACGAAAAATGCTCAAAATGGCCGAACCGGATAAAGCTGGGCGCCACCCGTGTTACCACAGCTGCCGTCTCCATGGTCTCGCGCCGAACAGGTGCGTCCGAGCCCGTCACACACAGCGCACGCGAAGTTGGAATGCCCAGGCCCTGCATCGCCTCACTGCACAAAAACTCGCGGATGCTGGAGCGCAACACGGCGCGCCCGTCGCCCATGCGGGAGTAGGGTGTGAGGCCTGAGCCCTTGAGTTGGAGCTCCATCCCGCAGCTGGTTTCACCCAGCAAAATGGCGCGCCCGTCGCCTAGTTGACCAGCCCACTGCCCGAATTGATGACCGCTATAGACGCTGGCAAGAGCCTGCGTGCCAACGAGGTGACGGTTGCCGGTAACGGCTTCCAACAGCTCCTGTGACGTCCACCAGGAATCGTTCAAGTTCAGTTCACGGGCCAACGACAGGTTGCGTCCCACCCAGTACGGTTCAGGCAAAGGTTGCGGCTCGAGTCGGGTGTAGAAATCGTCACCCAATCCGGCAAAACTGTTGTGCCAGGTCAAACCCAAATCGAGATTGCGCTGGCTGTCTGTGAACCTGGTCATGGCTGGATTGTCCCGCAGTGCGCTTGCGCGCGGAGTCTGCAGGGTTATCCCGGAAATCGCAGTACCATCCACCACCAGTCTCACTACTATTCAGGAGTTCTTTCATGCTTGGGTTGATGCAAAGCCACCAGTTGTTGATCTCGTCGCTGATCGAGTTTGCCGAGCGCCATCATGGTGAGGGTGAAATCGTTTCGCGCCGCGTGGAAGGCGATATTCATCGCTGCACCTACAAGGAGGTGGCGTCGCGTTCGCGACAAGTAGCCAACGCCCTCGATGCTTTCAAACTTGGCTTCAGTGACCGGGTCGCTACGCTCGCCTGGAACGGCTATCGGCATCTGGAGTTGTATTTTGGAGTGAGTGGAACCGGACGCGTGCTGCACACGCTCAATCCGCGCCTGCACCCCGATCAGATCACCTGGATTGCCAATCACGCAGAAGACGCCGTGCTTTGTTTTGACCTGAGCTTTCTGCCCATAGTCAAAGCCATCCACAGTCGGTGCACCACCATCAAGCATTTTGTGGCGCTGTGTGACGCGGACAAATTGCCTGCTGACAGCGGCATCTCCGGTCTGCTGAGCTACGAGGCCTGGATTGGCGCGCAATCCAGCAACTATCAATGGCCTTCATTTGACGAAAATTCGGCCTCCAGCATGTGTTACACCAGTGGCACCACTGGCAACCCGAAGGCCGCTTTGTACAGTCATCGTTCCACCATGCTGCACGCATTTGCGGTGGCTTTGCCGGACGCTTTGAGCATGAGTGCGCGCGATACCGTGTTGCCGGTAGTGCCCATGTTCCACGTCAATGCCTGGGGTTTGCCGTATTCGGCTGCCATGACCGGCGCCAAACTGGTTTTTCCCGGACCTGCCATGGACGGTAAATCGATTTTTGAGTTGATCGAGTCCGAACGGGTTTCTTTCGCCGCCGGCGTGCCGACCGTGTGGCAAATGATGTTGAGTCATATGCAGGCCGGCGGCTTGCGATTTAGCACCCTCAAACGCACGGTCATTGGAGGCTCGGCCTGTCCACCCGCCATGATCACGGCATTCAACGATAACTTTGGGGTGGAGGTTTTGCATGCTTGGGGTATGACCGAGATGTCACCGGTGGGCACCGTATGCACACTCAAAAACAAACATCTTCCAATGGCATCCGAAGACAAAATGAAAGTCCGTCTCAAGCAGGGACGGGGCGTTTTTGGTGTCGACATGAAGATTGTCGATGGCGCTGGGCGTGAGCTGCCATGGGACGGCAAGGCTTATGGTGATCTGTTGGTCAAGGGGCCGTGGATTATCAGTGAGTATTTCAAAGGTGAGGGTGGTTCACCGTTAGTGGACGGCTGGTTCCCGACCGGCGACGTCGCCACCATCGACGCGGACGGTTACATGCAAATCACCGATCGCAGCAAGGATGTCATCAAATCCGGCGGCGAATGGATCAGCTCCATCGATGTGGAAAACATAGCCATGGCGCACCCTGCGGTCGCCATGGCGGCCTGCATTGGCGTGAAACACCCGAAGTGGGATGAGCGCCCTATCATCGCAGTACTAAGGAAACCCGGTGCCGAGGTGTCGCGTGACGAACTCATCAAGTTTTATGAAGGCAAAACGGCTAAATGGCAAGTACCTGACGACGTGGTGTTCGTGGAAGCCATGCCTTTGGGCGGCACCGGCAAGATGCAGAAAACCAAGCTGCGCGAGATGTTGAAGGACTACAAATTGCCTGATGCGTGATCCAATCGGCGATTGAAGAGTAGTGTGGCACCTGTCACATGGGGGATTCGATCTAAGGGAAATCCCTTGTGCTGCAGCGCGCAAATACTTGTACGCTGCCCGGGTGTTGAATGATTGAAACCCTGGAGATATTAATATGAAGTTCGCGATGAGGATGGTTGCAGCGACCGCTGCCGTTTTGTGTCTCGGCAGCGCGCAGGCCCAAAAGGGCGAAGTGATCAAGATGGTTCGGATTGACCCCCTGACCGGGTTGCTCGGGCCGGTCGGCGTGAGCCAACTCAAGGGCTACCAGTTCTTTGCCGAGAAGTTCAGCGGCGCTCCGATTCCCGGCAACCCCGGACACCCCGGCAACCCGGCTGGTGTGAAATTTGAAGTCACCGGCATGGACAACAAGCTGAGCCCGACTGAGAGTCTGAATGCCTTGAAAGCAGCAATTGACCAGGGCGTGCGCTACATCATTCAGGGCAACGGTTCTTCCGTGGCGCTGGCACTGTCGGATGCGGTTACCAAGCACAACGAACGCAACCCTGGCAAGGAGGTCATCTTTCTCAACGATTCAGCCGTCGATCCCGATCTGACCAACAGCAAATGCAGCTTCTGGCACTTCCGGTTTGACGCAGACACGTCCATGAAGATGGAAGCCATGAGCAGCTTCATGGCGACCCAGAATGACATCAAGAAGGTCTACCTGTTGAACCAGAATTACTCGCATGGCGTGCAGGTCGCCAAGTACGCCAAAGAAACGTTGGCGCGCAAGCGCCCCGACGTCCAGATCGTCGGCGAGGACCTGCATCCGATCGCCCAGGTGCGTGACTTCTCGCCCTACATTGCCAAGATCAAGGCAACGGGCGCTGATACGGTCATCACCGGCAACTGGGGTTCGGACTTGTCCTTGCTGGTCAAAGCCGCGAACGAGGGTGGCTACAACGGCAAGATATTTACCTACTACGCTGGCGTCACCGGTACTCCCACCGCTTTGGGTACCAACGGCGCCGGGCGCGTCTACCAGATTGCCTACAGCCACTACAACATGGGCGGGCAGATGGACAAGTGGATGAAGGAATTCAAGACCAAATACAACGACGACTTTTATACCGGTTCCACTATCCGTATTTTTGAAACCCTGGGTGCGGCGATGGCCAAGGCCAAGTCAACCGACCCATTGAAGGTGGCTGCGGCGCTGGAGGGCATCAAGGTGCAGAGTTTCAATGGTGAAGTCGAAATCCGCAAGGCAGACCACCAGTTGCAGCAGCCGCTGTACATGTCCGTGTGGGAAAAGGCCAGCGCCAAGTATCCCTATAACCCGGAAAACACAGGCATGACGCTGGCACCGCTCAAGGAATACCCAAACTACGTTTCGAGCACGCCCACCAGCTGCCAGATGAAGCGCCCGTGATGCGAGTGGTCTGACGCATGAGCCCGAACGGGTGTACCGTCTCGGGCTTTTCCATTTTTGCTGGGTAGAAGGGCTTTCTGAATGGAGTTTTTCATTATTTCGATGCTCAATGGGCTGAGCTACGGCCTGCTGCTGTTCATGCTGAGCTCTGGCCTCACGTTGATTTTCAGCATGATGGGTGTTCTTAATTTCGCGCATGCCAGCTTCTATATGCTGGGGGCTTATGTTGGTTACACCGTTTCGCGCTTGCTCGGCTTCTGGCCGGCGCTGTTGATTGCCCCGCTGCTGGTTGCTGTGCTGGGTGCCTTGTTTGAACGCCATTTTCTGCGCAAGGTTCACAAGTTTGGGCATGTACCTGAACTCTTGATTACGTTCGGTTTGACCTACGTTATCCTTGAGTTGGTGCAACTTGTGTGGGGCCGAATTGCCCTTGAATTCCGGCCTGCTGAAGCGCTGCAGGGACCCGCGTTTACCTTGGTCAATCATTCGCTCAAGGGTCTGGGTCTGGTGTTGGGCGCTGCTCCGGCCGAGCTGTGCAGTTCTGTCGATGCGGCAGTGCGTGTCGTGTGCTCGCCGTTTCCAGCAACCCGCGCCTTCATGATGCTGGTGGCACTGGTCATGCTGGTATCGGTCTGGCTGTTACTCATACGCACCCGAATCGGGCTTGTCATACAGGCCGCGCTGACGCATCCGGAAGCAGTCGAATCGCTGGGCCACAATGTACCGGCCGTTTTCATGCTGGTGTTCGGCGCCGGTGCCGGGCTTGCCGGACTGGCGGGTGTCATTGGTGGCAGCACGTTCCTGACTGAACCGTCCATGGCTGCAGCCGTCGGCCCGGTCATTTTCGTGGTGGTGGTGGTGGGTGGCATGGGCTCGCTGCCGGGAGCTTTTCTGGCATCAGTGCTGATCGGACTGATTCAGACTTTTGCGGTGGCGTTCGATTACTCGATTGGCACCCTGGCTTCCGAATTGGGTGTGCACCTGAGTGCTGGAGCAACCAACAACTCCTTCGTCAAGTTGACGCTGTCGCAAGTTGCACCCATCCTGCCGTACCTCTTTTTGGTGCTGATCCTGATCTTCCGGCCAAAGGGTTTGCTTGGCAAGCGGGAGGGCTGAGCGATGAGCAGTCACTACGAATTCAAACCCATCAATGTCGGCCGCTGGCTGATATGGAGTTTGTTTGCGATGCTGCTGGGGGTCATTCCCTGGCTGTTCACCAGCAGCTTGTCGATCACCATTCTTTCGCAGATGGGCATCGCGATCATTGCCTGCCTGTCTTACAACATGTTGCTGGGGCAGGGCGGCATGCTGAGCTTCGGACATGCGGTGTACACCGGTCTGGGGTCTTACCTTGCGATGCACGCGCTCAACAGTATTACCGACGGTTCGCTGCCGATCCCGGTTTCCGCGGTGCCCCTGGTGGGTGGCTTGGCGGGTATGGGTTTTGCGCTCCTGTTTGGCTATGTGACGACCAGAAAATCAGGGACCACATTCGCCATGATTACCCTGGGAGTGGGAGAACTGGTGTTTGCCATGTCGCTCATGATCCCGGAGTTTTTCGGCGGCGAAGGCGGTGTCTCTGGTAACCGCGTGACGGGTTCGGCCTTCATGGGCATTACCTATGGGCCGCCGATTCAGGTCTATTACCTGATTGCGGTGTACACATTCCTGGCGGTTGCCGCCATGTTTGCATTCACGCGGACGCCCTTGGGCCGCATGCTTAACGCTGTGCGCGACAACCCGGAACGCGTCGAATTCGTCGGCTACAACACGCAGCGCATTCGTTACATGGCATTCATCATCGCCGGCTTCTTTGCCGGCATCTCGGGTGGGCTTGGGACCCTGAATTTTGAGATCGTGACGGCTGAAGTGGTCGGTGCCGGACGCTCGGGTGCTTACCTCCTGTTCACTTTTTTGGGAGGTGCCACGTTCTTCTTCGGTCCCATCATTGGCGCCGTGCTCATGGTGCTGGCGTTCGTGCTGTTCAGCGAGTTCACCAAGGCCTGGCTGCTTTACCTCGGGCTGATCTTTCTGTTCATGGTGATGTACGCGCCAGGTGGCGTTGCTTCGCTCATCATGATGAATTTGCGGCTTGCAATGTTTGGTTTTTTGCGACGCCTATGGGTCAGCTACCTGGCACTGGCAGTGACTGCTTTGGTGACCTTGTCGGGGGCGGCAGCCATGATCGAAATGGTGTACCACTTGCAACTTAATTCGGCGTTGGGTTCTGAACTCATGTTCATGTGGATCAGACTGGACTCAAAAGGGCTCAACAGCTGGTTCGGCTCGCTGTTCGTGCTGGCTACCGGGCTCGGGCTCTTCGAGGCCTGCCGTCGCCAGTTTGCCAAAGAGTGGGGGCAGATTCAGGAAGACATTGAAAAAGAAATCAAGCGAAGGGAACTGCTATGACCTACGCCCTTGAACTAAAAGATTTGCGCAAGAGTTTTGGCAAGACCGAGATCATTCGCGGCATCAATCTGGCAATTCCAGCGGGTGAGCGTGTTGGCATCATTGGCCCGAACGGTGCCGGCAAATCAACCCTGTTCAATTTGATCAGTGGCCGGTTTGAGCCTAGCAGTGGTGAAGTTCTCCTGGACGGGCAACGCATCAATGGAAAAAAACCTTTCGAGATCAACCGGCTGGGTTTGAGCCGCAGCTTCCAGATTACGAATATTTTTCCGAAGCTCAGTGTGTTTGAGAATTTAAGGTGTGGCGTGCTCTGGAGCCTGGGCTACAAATACACTTTCCTAAAATTTTTGGACAACCTGACGGATGCCAACGAGCGGGCCACCGACTTGATGGAAATGGTCAAACTGGATAAAAAGAGCAATGTTCTGGCTGCCAACCTCACCTATGCCGAACAGCGTGCGCTGGAAATCGGGATCACCATTGCAGGAGGCGCCAAGGTCATCTTGCTGGATGAACCGACCGCTGGCATGAGCAAGTCGGAAACCAGCCGCTTTATCAAGCTGATCAAGGACGTGACAGTCGGGAAAACTCTTTTGACTGTTGAGCACGACATGGGTGTGGTGTTTGGCCTGGCTGACAAAATTGCAGTGGTTGTCTACGGTGAGTTGCTGGCCTACGACGTACCCGATGCGGTGCGTGCCAATCGACAAGTTCAAGAGGCCTACCTGGGCTCTTCGGTCGCCGAATCGCAAGCCACTGCAGGACATTGAAAAATGCTGAAGATTGAAAATTTGCACGCGTTTTATGGCAAAAGCCATGTGCTGCACGGCGTGCACCTGAACGTGGCAGCGGGCGAGATTGTTGCGCTGTTGGGGCGCAATGGGTCGGGTCGATCCACCACCGCCAAGGCCATTATGGGTCTGGTCGATTGCCACGGCTCGCTGCGCTGGAAGGAGCAGGAAATTCTTGGCAAGAAGACCTACGAAATCGCTCATCTTGGAATTGGGTACGTACCGGAAAGCCGTGATATTTTTCCGACCCTGACGGTGGAGCAGAATTTGTACCTGGGGCAAAAAAATGCGCGCAAGGCCGGGCGCTGGTCTTTGGAAGACATCTACAAGATGTTTCCCAGTCTGCAAGAGCGCAAATACATACAAGCCGGCGTGATGTCGGGTGGCGAACAACAAATGCTCACGCTGTGCCGCACGCTGATGGGTGACCCGGATCTCATCATTATTGACGAGCCAACTGAAGGTCTGGCGCCCAAGATTGTCGAGTTGGTGGCGCTCTACCTCGGAGAACTCAAAAAGCGCGGTATCTCTGTGCTGTTGATTGAGCAAAAGCTGACCATTGCCATGGATATTTCAGACCGCTGCATGGTGATGGGGCATGGCAGTATCGTGTTCACCGGAACCCCGAATGAACTGCGCAACGACAGCTATATCCGCAAGGAATGGCTGGAGGTTTGAACTGCTTGTCCCACCCGTGACAAAAATGGATTGAACCGCTGGATATTATTCTTACAATCAAAAAATCGAACGATCGTTCTATTTTCACTTCCGAGGAATGCAAACATGAGCACCGAATACAAAGTACAGGGCGATATTGCCGTGATTACGCTCAACAACCCGCCGGTCAATGGTTTGGGATTTACCACCCGTCTGGGGCTGACTGACGGCCTGTCCCAAGCCAATGCCGATTCGGCGGTGAAAGCCATCGTCATCACCGGTGCCGGCAAAGCTTTTTCGGGCGGCGCCGACATCAAGGAATTTGGCAGCCCCAAAGCCATGCAGGAACCCAATTTATTGAGTGTCATTCTGGCAGTGGAAAACTCGCCGAAACCAGTCGTGGCGGCAATTCACACCGTCTGCATGGGTGGCGGGCTGGAACTAGCCTTGGGATGCCACTACCGCATCGCCGCACCCGGTTGCAGCGTGGCGCTGCCAGAGGTCAAGCTGGGCCTGCTTCCCGGTGCCGGTGGTACGCAGCGACTGCCGCGCGCGCTGGGCGTCGAGCCGGCGCTGAACATGATTGTCAGCGGTGAGCCAGTCAAGAGTGAAATGCTGGCCATGTTGCCCGGTCAAAAACTGTTTGACAAAATGGCTTCATCGGCAGATTCGCTGCTGGCCGAGGCTTTGGCCTACGCCGCTGAGGTGGCCGCCGTTCGGCCACTGCCGCTGGTGCGCAATCTGCCGTGCAAACACCCCCAGGGTGACGCCTATTTTCAGTTTGCCCGCAACATGGTCAAGGGCATGTCGAAAAACTTCCCGGCTCCGGGAAAATGCGTCGATGCAGTCGAAGCCGCAGCCAAGCAGAAGTTTGAAGTCGGCATGGCCACCGAACGTGAGCTCTTCATCAATCTGATGTGGACACCAGAAAGTAAAGCACTGCGCCACATCTTCATGGCTGAACGTGCCGCATCGAAAATACCTGATGTGCCGGCTGACACACCCCAGCGTGCCATCAACTCGGTGGCGGTAATTGGTGCCGGCACCATGGGCGGCGGCATCTCCATGAATTTCCTGAACGCCGGTGTCCCGGTAACGATGCTGGAGATGAAGCAAGAGGCGCTCGACCGTGGCGTCGCCACCATTCGGAAGAACTACGAAGCACAGGTTAAAAAAGGCAAACTCAAGCAAGACAAGTACGAGCAGCGCATGAGCATGCTCAGCACGACCCTGAGCTACGACGACTTGAAGGACGCTGACATGGTGATCGAAGCCGTGTTTGAAGAAATCGGTGTGAAAGAAGCGGTCTTCAAGGAACTTGACCGCGTCATGAAGCCGGGCGCTATTCTGGCGTCCAACACTTCAACGCTGGACGTGGACAAAATTGCGTCATTTACCAAACGCCCGCAAGACGTCGTGGGATTGCACTTTTTCAGTCCTGCCAACGTGATGAAACTGCTGGAAGTGGTGCGCGGTGCAAAAACCGCCAAAGACGTCATGGCCACCGTCATGACGGTCGCCAAGAAGATCAAGAAAACGGCGGTTGTGTCGGGTGTCTGCGATGGCTTCATTGGCAATCGCATGATCGAGCAGTATGGTCGCCAGGGCGGGTTCCTGCTGGACGAGGGCTGCACGCCAGAGCAGGTCGACAAGGCCATTGAGAAGTTTGGTTTTGCCATGGGCCCGTTTCGCATGGGGGATCTGGCCGGCAATGATATTGGTTGGGCCATTCGCAAGCGCCGCTACACCGAGAAACCCGATATGAAATACAGCAAGACCGCTGACTTGTTGTGCGAGAAAGGTCGCTTCGGTCAAAAGACAGGCGCCGGCTGGTACGACTATGTGGCCGGCAAACGCGATGCGATTCCGAATGCCGAAGTCGTCAAGATGATCGAAGAACACCGCAAGGTGCTGGGCATCGCGCCGCGCAAAATCTCCGACGAGGAGATCGTGCAACGTCTGGTGTATTCCCTGGTGAACGAAGCGGCGAGAATTCTGGAAGATGGTATTGCCTCCAAGGCCAGCGACATCGACATGGTCTACCTGATGGGCTATGGCTTCCCGATTTACCGTGGTGGCCCGATGAACTACGCCGACCAGGTCGGTCTGTTCAATGTGGTGCAGAGTATGAAACGCTTTGCTCAAAATCCGCTGGACGATTCCAAATTCTGGCAACCCGCTCCTCTGCTGGCCAAGCTTGCCACCGAAGGCAAGACCTTTAACTAAGGAATCATCATGACCTCAGCCGTAATTGTTTCCACTGCCCGCACGCCTCTCGCCAAGAGCTGGAAGGGTTCCTTCAACATGACACATGGCGCAACGTTGGGTGGTCATGCCGTCGAACATGCTATTTCCAGAGCCGGTATTGAAGCCGCCGAGGTGGACGACGTCATCATGGGTTGTGCGACGCCTGAAGGCGCCACCGGCGCCAATATCGCGCGCCAGATTGCACTGCGCGCCGGTTGTCCGATCACCACTTCGGGCATGACGGTGAACCGTTTTTGTTCCTCGGGGCTGCAAACCATTGCACTGGCATCGCAACGTGTGATCGCCGGTGAGGGCGACATTTTTGTGGCGGGCGGCGTGGAGTCGATTTCCTGCGTGCAGCAGGAAGCGAACAAGCACATGCTGGCCGACCCGTGGCTGGTGAAGAACAAGCCTGAGATCTACTGGAATATGTTGCAAACGGCCGAAAATGTGGCCACGCGCTACAACATCAGTCGCGAAGCGATGGACGAATATGGCGCTGCCAGTCAGCAACGCGCCAGCGCCGCACTGGAAGCGGGCCTGTTCAACGCCGAGATTGCCCCGATCACTGTGACCATGGGCGTGGCCGACAAAGTGATGGGCTTGAGTACAAAAAAAGTAACGGTGAGCCAGGACGAAGGCATTCGCGCTGGTACCACCGTGGAGGGCATCCGCGGGCTGCGCTCCGCCGTGCCGGGCGGCCTGATTACAGCCGGTAACGCCAGCCAGTTCTCCGACGGTGGCGGCGCGGTCGTGGTGATGCATGAAGCTGTTGCCGAGCGAAAGGGCCTCAAGCCACTGGGCCGTTTCCTGGGCTTTGCGGTGGCCGGTTGCGAGCCCGATGAGATGGGTATTGGGCCGGTGTTTGCCATTCCAAAAGTATTGGCACGCCTGGGTCTCAAGGTTAGCGATATTGATTTGTGGGAACTCAATGAAGCGTTTGCGGTGCAGGTGATTTACTGCCGCGACCGTTTGGGCATTCCGGGTGACCGCCTGAACGTCAATGGCGGTGCCATCGCCGTCGGACATCCCTATGGCGTCAGCGGTCAGCGTTTGACCGGTCATGCCCTGATCGAAGGCAAGCGCCGAGGTGCGAAAAGAGTTTGCGTCACCATGTGCATCGGCGGTGGCATGGGTGCTGCAGGTATTTTTGAGGTGCTTTGAAACCTTCGACCATGGTCGTCAACATTTCTCCTGCAGCCTTCCTGGCGATGGGCCAGGAGGTATTGGCCTCCAAGCCTTTCAGTGTGTTAATCGGGGCCGAATTACACGCTCTGGCGCGCGGGCAGTGCGAGTTGCATGTGCCAGTGAGCAATCAAATACGCCAGCAGCACGCTTTGTCCACGGCGGTGTGGTGAGCTATACCGCTGACAATGCCCTGACCTACGCGGGTGGCACCGCTTTGGGCGTGCCGGTCGTCACTTCCGAGTTCAAAATCAACTATCTGCGCCCGGCTCTGGGCGAGCGATTGGTCGCGCGGGCGCATGCTGTGTACATCGGTAAATCCCAGGCGGTATGCCGTTGCGATGTGTTTTTCGTCAAGGACGGCAAGGAACTGCTTTGTGCGGTGGCACAAGGCACCATTGCCGCTTCGCCTGGCAGTTCTGCGAGGTCTCCATGAGTTTGCGTTCTACGGTTGATTTTCTTCTGTACCAATGGCTCGATGCTGAATCACTGAACCAGCGGCCTC
The DNA here is from genome assembly GCA_025354965.1 of Betaproteobacteria bacterium. Lineage (GTDB taxonomy): Bacteria > Pseudomonadota > Gammaproteobacteria > Burkholderiales > Burkholderiaceae_C > Rhodoferax. Next base: position 760 of record JANXLW010000061.1, on the reverse strand, counting down.
GCTTTGCAGACCATTCGCGTGAAACTTTTGACGCTGTATTGGACACCTGTGAACGCATTGCACGCGAGAAATATGCGCCGTTCAATCGAACTGTGGATACGCAGGAGCCTCATTTTGATGGCGAGAAGGTCATCTTGCCGCAAGCGACACACGATGCACAGAGAGCCTATGCCGAGTCTGGCATGCTGAGTGCAGCGCAGGATTTTGAGATGGGTGGCATGCAATTGCCCTATACGATTGAGGCTGCGGCCAATTCGTTCTTTGCCTGCGCCTCGGTCAGCATTGGCTCTGGCATGCTTACCACCGGCAATGCCAATTTGCTCATGGTGCATGGCACGCCGCTACAAAGGGAAGTGTTCTCCAAAAATGAGTTTGCCGGGCGCTGGTCGGGCACCATGTGCCTGAGCGAACCGCAGGCCGGCTCCAGCCTGTCGGATGTGGCGACGCGCGCCGTGCCTGATGGAGAAGGTTTTGAATCTGACCCACTTGGTGCACGCTATCGCCTCAAGGGCAACAAGATGTGGATCTCGGCTGGTGAACACGAGCTGACCGAGAACATCATTCACTTGGTACTGGCCAAAATTCCGGGACCGGACGGCAAGTTGATAGCGGGCACACGCGGCATCTCGCTGTTCATTGTGCCCAAGAAAATGGTGAACAGCGCCGGTGAGCTCACGGGTGAGAGAAATGATGTGGCGCTGGCTGGCTTGAATCACAAGCTGGGTTGGCGTGGCACCGTTAATACGCTGCTGAATTTTGG
>JANXLW010000025.1 GCA_025354965.1 Betaproteobacteria bacterium | reverse complement strand
CATCGTGACACCGGCCGGACTTCGCTATTCCAACTGGACTTTTGGCGAATTGCCGGAGTTGCTGGAGTTCCGCAAAAGTGGTCAGACACTGATTGGCTACCCGGCGCTTATCGACGCCACTGACGCCGTCACCATTGAGGTATTTGACGAGCCGGAGTTGGCTGCAGCCAAGCACCGCGCGGGCCTGCGGCGCCTGTTTTCGTTGCAGAACAAAGAGGCTCTCAAGTACCTGGAAAAAAACATTCCCGAGCTGCAAAAAATGGCAACCACTTTCATGCAAGTGGGAAAGTCGGTTGACGGTTCGGGTGGTGGCACCATCGAAGAACTGCGTGAACAGATCATTGCGGTAGCGCTGGATCGCGCTTTTCTGCTCGACCCGCTGCCGAGCAATGAATTCGACTTCAAACGTCGGGTGGAGGAGGGCAGGGCGCGCCTGACCCTGATTGCGGTTGAAGTGGCGCGCCTGGCAGCCGCCGTTTTGGCCGAGTACGCAGTTGCCGCCCGCAAGATCAAGGACACCAGGAACGCATGGGAGGCGAGCGCCGACGCTGCCCAACAACTGGCCCGCCTGGTGCCCAAACGCTTTCTGATCAGCTCACCGTGGGGAGCTTTGTATCACTTTGCACGCTACCTCAAAGCCATCACCAGGCGGCTGGAAAAATACCGCGCTGACCCGGCTCGGGACGCCGCCCGCCTGGCCGAGTTGCGCCCGCTGGAGCAACGCTACTGGCGCCTGGTGGCCGAACGCAAAGGGGTGGTCGACGACCGCCTGCAGGAGTTCCGCTGGTTGCTGGAAGAGTTGCGCGTAAGCTTCTTCGCGCAGGAACTGCGCACACCGCAACCCGTAAGTGTGAAGCGGTTGGAGAAGGCTTGGCAGCAGCTGATGTAGAGATCATTTCTTCATAGTTTTGCTAGCCGGTCCAGAGCGGCAGTCAAAGTCTCATCTTTTTTGGCAAAGCAAAACCGCACTACGCGCTGATCGAAGCCATCGCCGTAGAAGGCGGACAACGGAATGGCGGCCACACCAATTTCTGACGTCAGCCATTTGCAGAATTCGGTCTCACACAGGTCGCTGACGTCCGCGATGTCCACGCATTGAAAGTAGGTTCCTTCACTGGGCAGTAGTTTGAACTTTGTGCGTTCAAGCCCTTTGCGAAACAGATCGCGCTTGCGTTGGTAAAAGGCGGGTAGTTGAAGATACGGTTTAGGGTCGGCCATGTACGAGGCCAGGCCGTACTGCACCGGTGTGTTGACCGTGAACACGTTGAACTGGTGCACCTTGCGGAACTCGTCGCTCAAAGCCGCCGGTGCCGCCACATAGCCGACCTTCCAGCCCGTGACATGGTAGGTTTTGCCAAAACTGGAAACGATGAGCGCGCGTGCTGTCAGTCCAGGGAAGCGCGCCGCACTTTGGTGTTGCTGGCCGTCGAACACCATATGCTCATAAACTTCGTCGCTGATCAATAGCAGGTCGGTGGGCGCGAGGATTTCCTGCAAGCGCTGCATGTCCTGAGCCGTCCAGACCGTGCCACTCGGATTGTGCGGCGAGTTGATCAGGATGGCGCGGGTGTTTGGGGTAATTGCAGCCGCGATCTTATCGAAATCAGGACGAAAGGTTCCGGGCGTTAATGGCACCCGCACCGGCACACCGCCGGCCAGTTCAATGTTGGGTACATAGCTGTCGTAGCACGGCTCCAGCACGATGACCTCGTCGCCTGCATGAACCACCGCCAAAATAGCTGTGAGGATGGCCTGGGTGGCACCGGCGGTGATGGTGATTTCGGTGGCGACAATATATTCGTGGCCATGCAGCGCCATGATTTTTTTGGCAATTGCTTCGCGCAATGACGCGACACCGATCATTGGCGGGTACTGATTCAGACCTTGTTTCATTGCACCCGTGACTGCATCCACCAGCAAGGGGTCACAGTTGAAATCAGGAAAGCCCTGACCCAGGTTGACGGCACTTTTTTCTGCCGCAAGTGATGACATGACGGTGAAGATGGTGGTGCCGACGCTGGGCAGTTTGGTCTGAAGGATGGGAGTGCGCATGGTTTGTCAGATGGCAATCGGGCTAAGCTACGCCGAAGTCGGTGTCACAAGCTTTGCTACAACTCATAATCGTCGACGTGACCCGTCATGGCCTGTGCCACCAAGTGACGGTTCAAGCGGTCGCTCAGTAGTTCGGCAAATGTGTAGACGAAATTACGCAGATAGGCGCCTCGTTTAAAAGCCACCCGTGTGACGTTCTGGCCAAACAAAATTCCTGCCGGTCGTACCACTAGGTCGCTTTTGGCTCCCTCCGCGACCACGTCGCGCACCGACATCTCTGCCGCAATGCCTACACCCAGCCCGAGACGCACATAGGTTTTGATGACGTCCGAGTCAATTGCTTCAAGCGCGATGCGAGGCTCCAGCTTGCGGGTGGCAAATGCATGGTCAATCTTGGTGCGTCCGGTATAGGACGGGTGGTAAGTAATCAAGGGCTCGTGGGCGATGTCTTCCAGCGTGAGATGTTCCTTGCCGCACAAAGGATGACCGACCGGCAACACCAGTACATGTTGCCACTCGTAACAGGGCAACGTCACCAGCTCCGAGTAGCCTGCCAGCGACTCGGTGGCGATGCCAATCTCTGCTACCTCATCAATCAGCATTTTGGCCACCTGATCTGGTGAGCCCTGATGCAAGCTGACGTTGACCTTGGGGTAGGCCTGACGCAGTTTTGCAACCGGCTCAGGTAGCACATAGCGAGCCTGCGTGTGCGTCGTGGCGATGGACAGAGTGCCGCTGTCTTCGGCGCTGAACTGCTCGCCAATGCGTTTCAGGTTGCCCACCTCGCGCATGATGATCTCAATGCTTTTGAGAACATGCTGGCCAGGCTCGGTGACGCGTCTGAGTCGTTTGCCATGCCGCGCAAATATCTCAATGCCCAGTTCTTCTTCCAACTCGATGATCGCTTTTGAGACACCCGGTTGAGAGGTGTGCAAGGCCTTGGCGGCTTCAGTCAGATTGAGATTGCGCCGGACGGCTTCCTGAACAAAGCGAAACTGGTGGAGGTTCATATCTAATTTCAACTAACGGTGAAATTTATTATGCCCCAGCCAGATGCATTAACGACTATGGGCTTTGGGAAAGTGCAATTCTGGCTAACAGTTCGATCACTGCCGTCTGTTCGCCTGCAGCAGGTCTCAGATCAAAAACAAGGTCCGGATGTCTGACTTGCGCGGCGGCCATCAACAACGGCAAGTCCTCGCGTGCATGCTTGCCCATGCCAAAAAATAGGGGCAATACCGTTATCAAAGACGCGCCCAGGGTCGCCAATTCGTCGACGCATGTGGCCAGATCGGGCGTCATGAGTTCCAAGTAGGCGCAGCGCACATGAACATCCGGTGCCATCGCGCGGATAAGATCTGCCACCGCAAGAACGGGCCTTCGCCACTCTGGATCACGCGAACCATGTGCCAGCAGGATCGTGCCGCGCGGTGTATTGTGTTGCATCAGAACTTTCTCAATCAGTGGAGTGCAGACCGAAATTGCGTCGCAATTCTGGCCCTGCCCAGCAAGGTTAAAGGCTACCGTTTCAGAACCAGCCAACCAAAGGCAGTAAGAGACAGGATTGAATAGATCATGCCCGGCAAAGCGGCGGTCAACCACGGTTGCCAATTCTGCAGGTTACCGATGTAGCCAAAAACGTTGTTCAGCAGGAAGAAGCTGATACCCGCCATGACGCCGCCAAACACATACGTAGCAATGCTGTCGGTACGAAAGTGCAAATAGGCAAACGGCAGGGCCAGCACCACCATTACGAGGCAGCTCAATGGGTAAAAAACCTTCTTCCAGAATTCAATTTCATAGCGCTGGGCACTTTGACCGTTGGCATCCAGGTGCCGCACGTACTGAAACAGATCAATTGTGCTCATGCGTTCCGGCTTGAGTAGCGCCGCCGAGACCATTTCTGCGCTGATCTGGTTGGGCCAGCGCAAACTATCGGTTTGAATTCGGTCTATATGCGCCGCATCAGTGCCGCGTGCCGGGAATTCGGTTCGGTCGACATGCTTCAACGTCCATGCGTCACCAGTTTCGTGGCTGGCTGCCTGCGCCTGTACCATGGACATCAGCAAGCCCTGATTGTCAAATTCTAGAATCCGAATTCCCTGCATGCTGCCGTTCGACTCCAGCGCGCTGATGTTGACCGCGAATTGGGAATAGGCTTGCCTCTCTTTCAGCCATGCCCCGGTTTGCCCCACCGTGATGCGTCCCTGATAGCGAGCTTTAAGAAGCTGTCCGGTACGGTCGGCCACGGGAGCAATATAGTCGCCGATGGCAAACGTCAACAGCACAAAAGCCAGGCCCAGCAGCAACAGCGTTTTCAGGGCACGCCACGGTCCGAGTCCGCTGGTTCTTAAAATCGTGTATTCAGAACTTTGGGCAAAACGTGCCATGACAAAGATGGTGCCAATGAGAACAGCGATGGGCAAAAGTTCATAGAGGTGACTGGGAATCATCAGCGCAACGTAGGTCACAGCATGTACGATTTGATAGTTAGCTGTTGCGTTGCGTCCGATGGATTGAATTTCTTCCACAAAATCAAAAAAGAAAAACAGCGAGAGAAAGCACAGAGTGACAAACGCCACCGCATACAACACTTCGCCATAGATCAGGCGCCGGATCGTTCTCACGTCAGTGACTTTCTGGAAAACAAGTTGCGCAGGCCGACCCTGGTGAGCGTGCCCCAGTACCAGTTGTTATGCCCCTTGACCAGCCAGAACACCCCGATCAGAAGCGCGCCACCGTGTAAGGACATTAAAAATCCGAAAAATGAAAATTTTCCGGTAGCTATCCAGTTCTGGCCCAGGTTCAAAAGGTTGTAATACAGGATGAAGGCAAACAGGGAAAAAAACAGGTTGCCACTTCGTCCAATGCGTGGATTGACGCTTGAAACAGCGATACCGATGATCACAAAATTAATTGCAGCCAAAATCAAGCCAATTCGCCATGACAATTCGGCCAAATGCGGCAACGTCAGACGATCCAGTAATTCGAGAGTTGCCTGGGTGTTGACAGGAGTGTTGTCAGAGACACCCGCAACGTCCATTCCGACCTTGATACCGTATTCTTCAAATTCACTGATTTTTAAATCTGTTTTACCAGTAGCACTTTCCAGACGCTGTCCGTTGCTGAGCATCAAAAATCGATCTTGCCCGTCACGCTTGATACGACCACTGCGGGCCGAAGTGATGGTCTCCTTGCCATATTCATTGGTGGCAATAAAAACGTTGGAGCCCGACTGCTTGCCGGTGGCATCCTTTTCAACAAAGAACACCCGCTTGCCGCCTGCTGACTCCTGAAATTGACCGGGTTCGATACGCTCAATATCCCCCCGCCTGTCATACTGTTCCTTCATGTTTTCAATTCTTAGATTGGACCAGGGCAGGACCAGCAGGGCCAGTGCCATGACAACCAGCAATACGGGCCAGGAGAAGCGGAACAAAGGCCTCAGCAAGGATGACAAGCCCCTGCCGCTGGTGAACCAGATGACCATTTCGCTGTCGCGATACATGCGTGACAATGTAGCAATGATGGCGATGAATAAACTCATGGTCAATATGGTTGGCATGTACGCAAGAACGGTGTAGCCCATGACCAGCATGACATCGGAAGGGTTGAAGTTACCCAGCGAAGCCTGCCCGAGTGTGCGGATCAGAGTCATTGTCATGACGACTGTCACCAGCACGACCAGCGTAGCGCCAAAACTGCGCGCCAGTTCCTGACGGATGGAAGATTGGAATAGCACTGATAATTTGCGGGGTAGGCCGAACCTGGGTGAAAGTAGCCGACTCTGCCCTCAACTGATTTAGAAGGCTTAATTATGAACTTTGAACTGAA
>JANXLW010000018.1 GCA_025354965.1 Betaproteobacteria bacterium | reverse complement strand
CCAGGCAACTGAAGTCCTTGACTTTGTGTTCGCCCCGATGCGTGGCCACGCAGCGCGCAAAGGTGTTCAACGGCAGGTAGGCCATCAGCTGCGAAAACACGAGCTTGCCTTGGTGCATGGTGGTCCTTCGCGTGCAAACGCAAAAGCCAACGAGTCTGAACTTCGACGTTCAAATCGTCACCAGACCAATACACCAAATTCGGCAAGCAAATCATTAACTTACGACGTTCCGATGTGACAACGTTGGGACACTACTGATCCGAAGCAAATAATTGGAGATCGCAGGCTCTAAAAGTTTGGAGCTTGCAGATCCTGAACGGCTGCTTTCAGGAGGTCAGAGCATCAAGTCACAAGACCGCTTAGGGTCGATTATTGATTTACCCGCAAATCTGCGTGACTTCATTTATCTCTATGCGAATTGTCACACCTGCTGCTCTAAAATTGAGCGATGAGCATTGACGCAATCCCAAACTTCACTGGGCCCGCCGACAAATTGTGGGCCGCCATTCCTGGGGGCACCAGGAAGCTATTGCTGGCCAATGTCTGGTGCAGCAAATGCGGGCACGAAGTGACGATTTTGAACTTCACGGGCGTCGTTAAATCTCGAGATCTGCTCCTCGTTGGGAAATGCTCAGAATGCCGCAGCGACGTGGCGCGACTCATTGAATCGACCTGATAGGCTGGAGGAAATCGGCGTTCCGAGTTTTCGGAATTGCCATTTCAGTGTTTCAACAGATCGAGATATCAACGCCTGGCCAACTCGGTCAGGAATTCTTTGTTGGTCCCCGAAACTTCGACGATTCCTCAGTCAGACGCCGTTGCGCCGAATTATAGCAATTTGCTATATAATAATTCATGCACGTCATCTCCAAACACGCGCTGGCAGCCTTCTGGCTGAAACACCCGGGGGCCAGAATTCCGTTGGAGGCGTGGTATCGGCTGGTGAAAGTATCGAGCTATTCGAGTTTCCAAGAGATCAAGAGAACCTTCAGTTCGGCGGACTATGTTCCGCCCTTTGTTGTATTTGACGTCGCTGGCAACAATTTTCGGGTGATTGGCGCCATTCACTATGACCGGCAAAAACTCTACATCCGCGAAGTGTTCACGCACGTCGAATATGACCGCTGGAGCAAGGCCTACAGGAGTAAGAAATCATGACCGCACTTGCCTTTGACACTTCTGCGATCGCACCCAAGTGGAAAGCGTTCCAACAGTCTTTGCCCGTCAAAATTGGCACCATTACCAGCGAACGCGAATTCAAGCGGGTCGTCAAATTCCTGAACGGCTTAGTCGATGTGGTCGGGGATGACGAGGACCATGAGTTGGCGGGCTTACTGGATGTGGTCGGACAATTCGTTGAGAAGTACGAAAGCGCCCATCACGAGATTCCCGACGCATCCCCGCACGATGTCCTGCGGTTCCTGGTGGATCAACACGGACTGAAGCAATCTGACCTTGCCTCAGAGATTGGTGGGCAATCGGTGGTCAGCGACATCTTGAATGGGCATCGATCGATCAATGCACGCCAAGCGAAAGCCTTAGGCATGCGATTTGGCGTTTCTGCTGCTGTGTTTTTGTAGCGCTGCAGCTGCCTGTATGGCATAGTTGCCGAAGGTTTGAACGAACGAGCAACGATGAAGGCAAAGGTGGCTACGCACAACCGACTGGCCGTCGCATTGGGCGCTTCAATTGCAAACCAATGCCGGTAGTGGGCATAGCGTCTTCGTTCTCACCTCAGTGAGCGACGATTGCCACTCAATAATTGACGTGAAAAGTCGGCGAGTCACCCGGTTTTGAATGCCGCCGGTCATACACCCGCGTGGTGCTGATGCTGGCATGGCCCAACCATTCCTGGACCCTGACAATGTCAGCATTGTTTTCTAGGGCGCTGGTGGCTGCGGTCGCGCGCAAGGCATGCGGCCCCATATTTTCACCGGCAATGCCGACTTGGCGCATGTAGCAAACGACCACTTCTGAATAGACACCACCAGGCGTCAACGCCATTGCGGTATGACCCGCCCGTGGATTGTGCACAGGCCGAAACAAGGGTCCATCCTGCTCCTTGGCATGGCCGGCCTCCTTCAGATATTCGGCCACCAGGCGCAAGGTGTCGGGGTGGGCCGGGACGTAGCGCAACTTGCCGCCTTTGCCATGGACTCGCATGTGGGGAATGCCCCGGCGCGCCTGGCTGAAATCCTTCACCAGCAATTTGGTCAACTCCTCACGCCGAAGCGCGTGGTACAGCAGCACCGACAAGATCGCCCTATCCCGCTTGCCCTTCAAAGTGTCGGCCGGCGGCGCGTCCAATAGCTGGCGCGCCTGCGCGTCACTCAATGCCGGTGTCTTGCCTTCGTAACTTTCCACTTTTGGACGCTTCACACCCCGCACCGGGCTGTGCGTCACCGCATTGGCATCGCACAGATAGTCATACAGGGAAGACAGGGCCGCCAACTTGCGCCGGATGCTGGACCCGGCCAGACCCTGCTTTTCGAGATCGGTGCGCCAGGCCAGGACGTGGCCACGGGTCACAGTACGGAACTCTTCTGGTTTGACGATGCCGACAAAGGCCATGAAGGCCCGCAGGTCGTTTTGGTAGGCGCGCCGGGTCTGCACACTGTCCAGGTTGGCGAACCACTGGGCCTCGGGCAGCACCTGGGCCAGGCGCTGAAACTCAGGAGCGGTGAGCGCTCGTGGATCACGCAACTGAAGCGAACTTGGTGTTTCCATGGGTGGCTTCAACGAAAGGACAATCGACCCACCGCTGACTTACTCAAACAGATCGGCATGGGAGCCCGCGCGCACAAAGACGACTAAACCAGGCGTGTGAGCGTCATCAAGTTTGTACGCCAAAAGAAAGTCGCCGCCAATGTGGCACTCGCGGTGCCCTGCCCACTCGCCGCCTAAGGCGTGATCCAGCCACTCGGGCCCCAACGGTGCATCGTTGGCGATCAGCAACAGCATGGCTTCTTTGAGCTGATGCATGTCATACCGACCTGATCGAGACAGCCGCTGCCAATCCTTCAGAAAGGATTTGGCATAGTCCGCCACACGGGGCGGCTCGGCACGCTTACTTGCGGCTGTTCTTTTCGAGGTCATCGAACAGCTCGGCGGCGGTACCAAAACGTGCACGGCGCGTCAAGGCGATTTGATCAGCCTCCTTCATGGCTGCACGGGTTTGCGCATTTGGCACCTTAAGGGCAAACGGCATCTGCTGTTCAGCCACCACTCGCATCAAAAACACCCGCACGGCGTCAGACACCGACAAGCCCATCGCGGCCAAAGCTTCGGTAGCCTGGGCCTTAATTTGTTCGTCCACCCGGACGTGAACCATGGCAGTTGTCGTCATCGTGAATACCTCCAAGTTGTGAGATACATTGTAACTCGCGCGCCCGTTCTGCACTTTTCCTGCTGGCCGCCCAATTTTTGGGGGGTGCCATACTGTGCTCGTACATTTTAGCTATTGATAACATATTTTATCAATAGCACATTTCAAGCAACTAATTTTGCGCAATCAGGCGATAGGAGAAGAATGGACGAGACGCCATTAAACGCGGGGGGAAGGCTTGAACGTCAGCGAACATTTGCGCGAAAGCACCCTATTACGGACGCGCCACGATCCCTCCTGACCCTGGCATTCAAGATGATCAGTATCTCCCGCATTCACGCCACGATGGCACCCTACGGACCCTCTACATCGACACGTTTATGGCAGACCCGAACCGCTGGCTGCACCGCATCGCTAGCCTGACAAAGCATGAGGTGCTGGTTGGGTACCTACTTCGATATTTCGAGCAGCGGACGCTCAATGCGCGTGGCCGGGAAAGACTGCGCATCACGCTAGTCGACGGATTCTGCGGCGGCGGGCTCTACACGATCCGGGGAAAGCAGCAAGAAGTCCTTGGCTCCCCGCTTCGCATGCTGGCAGCTGTCGAGGAAGCGCGGGTTCTGATTAATCTGGGGCGAACCAAGCCGATCGAGCTGGATGTCCAGTACGTGTTTATCGACAAGGATGCGCGCGCGCTATCTCATCTCACCAAGGTTCTGAGTGATCGAGGATACGGTGCCGAGATTGATCGCTCCATCCACCTCATGCACGATGAGTTTGCTGCGGCATCGCCTGCGGTGTTGCCGCCGACCGAAAACTGAGCCACTTTTAGAGGTTGTGCCGATCCAAAACTGAGCCAGGTGTTTTACTAGCTCTGCCTAATTTTTAGGCAGGAGCAAAAAAGGTGATCACCATGGAAATGTTAGGCAAGATTAGGCG
>JANXLW010000016.1 GCA_025354965.1 Betaproteobacteria bacterium | reverse complement strand
CAGGCCGCCACCCGTGGCGATGGTGAAATGGGTGAAGACGTGACGCAAAATATTCGCACCATTGGTCAAATTCCACTGCGCTTGCCGCTGGCGGTACCGCTGGTGCTGGAAGTGCGCGGCGAAGTTTATATGCGTCGCGATGACTTTGAGTCACTCAATGAAAAGCAACGTGAGAAGGGTCAAAAAACCTTTGTCAATCCCCGCAACGCCGCTGCCGGTGCCGTGCGTCAACTTGACCCGACAATTGCCGCCCAGCGCCCGCTAAGCTTCTTTGCCTATGGTTTGGGTGAAGTCACGCCCGCGGTTCCAGGTAGCCCGGAATTTGTGACGCATTTTGAGGTGCTGAAAGCCCTGGAATCGTGGGGGTTTCCAGTTTCATCTCGGGTCAGTACTGCGCGAGGCGCTGCTGAATTGATAGCCTATTACGAATCCATCGGCCAGCAGCGCGATGGCCTGGGCTTTGATATAGATGGTGTCGTCTACAAGGTCAACAGCCTGGCACTGCAGCGCCGCCTGGGCTTTGTAACACGCGAACCGCGCTGGGCCGTAGCGCACAAGTTCCCGGCGCAGGAGCAGTTGACCACCATCCTGAACATCGATATTCAGGTCGGTCGCACCGGCAAACTCACCCCTGTGGCGAAACTGGCTCCGGTGTTTGTTGGCGGCGCGACTGTGACCAACGCCACGCTGCACAACGAAGACGAGGCGCGGCGCAAGGATGTGCGTATCGGTGACACGGTGATCGTACGCCGCGCTGGCGATGTGATTCCGGAAGTGGTGTCGGTACTGCTCGAGAAGCGCCTGCCCGGCGCCACAGAGTTCAGCATGCCGCGGCACTGTCCGGTCTGTGGCAGTGTGGCTGTCAGGGAGGACGGTGAGGCAGACTATCGTTGCACCGGCGGGCTGTTCTGCAGTGCCCAGCGCAAGCAGTCCATCCTGCATTTTGCCCAGCGCCGGGCGGTGGAAGTGGAGGGGTTGGGTGACAAGCTGGTTGATCAACTGGTTGATAGCCAGATCATTGCCACTCTGCCGGACTTGTACCGCTTGGGTTTGACCGCGCTGGCCAGTCTGGACCGCATGGCCGACAAGTCGGCGCAGAATATTGTTGAAGCCATTGAAAAATCAAAGCAGACCACGCTACCGCGCTTTCTGTTTGGGCTGGGCATCCGTCACGTGGGTGAGGCCACAGCCAAAGAACTGGCCCGTCATTTCGGAGCACTGGACGCCATCATGGATGCCAGTGTCGAACAACTCGTGCTGGTCAATGACGTTGGCCCGATCGTGGCACAAAGCCTGCGTACGTTTTTCGACCAGGCGCATAACCGCGAGGTGGTGGAGCAGTTGCGTGCCTGTGGCGTGACATGGCCGGAGGGACCGCCGGCACCGGGCAGGCCCCAGTACTTGAGTGGAAAAACTTTCGTCGTCACCGGGACTTTGCCCAGCTTGAGCCGCGATGCTGCCAAAGATTTGATTGAGGCAGCCGGCGGCAAGGTGGCGGGATCAGTGAGTAAAAAAACCACTTTTGTGGTGGCTGGTGCCGAGGCCGGCAGCAAGCTGGAAAGAGCCCGTGAGTTGGGCATTGAAGTACTGGATGAAGCAGGTTTAAAGGAGTTGCTTGATGGCGGTTCGTGAAATCCTGAAAATGGGCGATCCGCGATTGCTGCGTATTGCTCTGCCTGTGACTCAATTCGACACCGATGAATTGCATTTGCTGATCTCAGACATGCTCGACACCATGCAGGCGGCCAAGGGTGCCGGGCTGGCAGCACCGCAAATCGGGGTTGACCTGCAACTGGTAATTTTTGGCTCCAACACGCGTAACCTCAGGTATCCGGACGCGCCCATCGTGCCCAAAACGGTGCTGATCAACCCCGTGATCACAGCGCCTGGTGAAACCGAGGGTGACACCTCCGTGCAGGAAGTTGAAGACTGGGAAGGCTGCCTGTCGGTGCCGGGCCTGCGTGCCATGGTACCGCGTTTCGCGCGAATTCGCTATGTAGGTTTTGACCAGTATGGTGACCCGATAGACCGGACGGTAGAGGGTTTCCATGCCCGCGTGGTGCAGCATGAATGTGACCACCTGATCGGCAAGCTGTACCCGATGCGGGTGCGCGATTTCACCCGCTTTGGCTTTGCCGACGCGCTCTTTCCGGAGTCAATCGAATTGCAGGACGATTGAGCGCCAGATCGCGCAGTCCGGTGAGTCTGCGCTGGGCGCCAGCTTGCTGACGCTCTACCAGGTCAACAACATGGCACATACCGCGGCTGCCATCATCAGCGTCGCCAGCCAGCCCAGCATTTTCAACCCTTTTGAAATGACGAACTGCCCCATGATTTCGGGCCGCACCGCCATCAACATCATGACAACCATGATGGGGACGGAGATGACGCCGTTGATGACGGCACTCCAGTACAAAGCCTTGATCGGATCGATTGAAGACAACAGTCCCATGCTTTGCGATATGTCGGCACAGTTCAGGGCTTAGTTCAACCATCTTCGGCGTAAAGGCGCCGACCGCAGTGATAAATGCGTCTGGCCGCGGGTTTGCATGCAGTACTGCGGCATTGGCTGGGGTGCACGTCACCAACAGCGAACAATGTTCCAGCGCCGCATTGGGATCGTCCACGACGCGGGCATTGACGCCAAGTGTGCTGGCGTGTTTGGCCAATGCGTTGGCGCTGGCGTGGCTGCGAGAGGCAATCATCACTTTCTGCACGTCCAATCCCTGGACAAACGCTTCCAGGTGAGCCCGACCCTGCACGCCGGCGCCGACTATCAAAAGGGTGCCACTGTGCTGCGGAGCGAGATGCTGTGCTGCAAGCAGCGACACGGCGGCGGTGCGTCTCGCGGTCACCATGGGTCCGTCTAGAATGAACCAGCGTTGCCCGGTGACGATATCGAACACCACGATATCTCCGTGGCTCGTGGGACGGCTTGTGCCAGCATTGGCAGGGGTGAAAGTGATGACTTTGGTGATCGCAATGCGTCGGTCCAGCGCCGGCATGACGAACAGACTGCTGCCGCCGGGCAATTGCTGCACTAGTCGGGTCGGAACCTGTACCGAATCGTCGTGCAGCACACCTTCAATTTCCTTGGTCAGTGAGGCCTAAGGCAGTTGTTCTGCGGTGTCGCCGGCGTTCAGCAGGTTGTGCATGGCAATCTGGCCCCTGGGATTCAAAATAACCAGGGCAAGAAACGTTTACTCTGCCGCATATAAGCAGCGTATCCAGTATGTCTATCTTGCATCCAGCGTTCTTCGGTGTTTGCCTTCAACACAAGGACAATTGCCAGAGTCGACCACGTAAGCGAACCGATGAAGAGGTCCGATACGCAAACCAATGCGGCCGTGCCCAACAGCAGCGACGTGTACATAGGATGGCGAATCCATCGGTAGGGTCCGGTTGTCACCAGGGTGCCGCTGGCCTTTGGCATGGGGCGAATGTTGAAGTTTCCCGGCCGGTTGTGCCACAGGGTCCACGCCGCGAGCGCGAAAGACGCCACGGCAAGCACCCAAACCACGGTCGGAAAAGCACCAAGCAAAATCCCGGGAACTGCCAATGCTGCCTGAAAAATCAGAACACCGAATTGCATGGCCACCAGGAAAGTACTCATTCAGTTTCAGCACAAATGGAAGGACCCTATGTACCTTGCAATACAGAGACTACTCGCGTCCACTTTTACCCTCGCAATTGATTTCATCGGTCAATGTACTCTAAGAGGGATGCAGCAACGGTAAGAGGTCGTCTAACAGGGGCAACGTCAGTGCCAAAATTACAAAAAAAGGACCTGCTGTTCGCTCACAAGCCCTTGATTTCACTGGTGGAGAGGAGGAGGATCGAACTCCCGACCTCTGCATTGCGAACGCAGCGCTCTCCCAGCTGAGCTACCCCCCCCGGCCATGACCGCAGTCTAGCAACAAATCACATGAGGTGAAATGGGCGTAAATCCAATTTCGAATGATGACCTACCCGTTGGCGCGTGAGGAGCAAGGTCCACACCCATTTGGTTGTCGTTTGGAAGATAGCATTCATGCGGGCTTCAAGGCATCTTTCGAGCGGTTTCACACCAGGACATGATACAAAGGCCTCTAAGTAGCGATACTCAGAGGCCTTTCGCATTGGTAAATCGGTCACTGACCTTGCCCCTGGAATCCGTATCCCACCCTCGACCAGTCGCACTGCTTCTTGCTTGAATTCGAGCGTGTAGCGCGCTCTCGTCGTCTTTGTTATTTCCGTTCACCTTGCATGGATTTAAACACTCAGCAAGAGATACGCTTTTCGAGGGTAAGGTCAGAAAAGCAATTGGCGCTGGGCAGCAATCCTGCAAGTTATCAACAGCACAAGTTGCTGGACATGCTAGTAACTGCGGTGAGTGCGAATTCATGACATGACGCAAAATTGCCGGCTCTTTGATTTAGCACAACATTCCTCGTTGTAACGGCTTGCGCTAGCGCGTTACAAGCTGTAATTTTGTTCCGGGATGTGCTGACCTTCGCCCAATGCCTAAATCAGCCTCCTTTTCCCACATCTCATCAGGAGGTTTTATGTTGACTGTACATTTGCCAAAAGATATTGAGCGAGTCAGAGAGAGCTTCAAGGGCACCGATCCGGCGGCATTGATCGTCTTCGCAGTGGCGACTGGCCTGTTGGCCGTGATTTTTGTGGCTATCTATTTTCGTTGATCTGACTTGACTGTGATGTCATGCCCCACAAAGTGGGAAGACCTGTTGTTGCAACAAATGCGACGAACCTCTGGGACGACTGCGGAACCCTAGCTCTCAAGAACCTGCGGGTTGCATAGTAGCGCGCTCCACATCAACCGGTACCGGTAACCAACTCCCTCGGTTCTGCCGCGGTTGGAGTGCTCCCTACCATAAACAAATTTTAGTCAAACACCGGCGATTCAACACCCAGTACCTTGTGCAGTTTTGGGCTGGTAGTGGTGTACTGCAGGAAGATTTTTTTCTCTGGCGAAATGATAGGCATCGCGCCAAATGCGGCCAGTGCGCATTCGTGGAAACCACTCAAAATCAGCTTCTTCTTTCCAGGGTAGATGTTGATATCGCCGACGGCAAAAATACCGGGTTCATTGGTGGAAAATTTCTCGGTATCAACTTTGAGTTGCTTGCGCTCAATGTCCAATCCCCATTCCGCGATTGGCCCCAACTTCGGCGACAGGCCGAAGAAAACCAGGAGAATATCCAATGGAACGACCCGCGTGACGCCGTCCGATCCCGTGACTTTGACGCCCGTGAGCAAGCTATCTTTCTCCTCGTATCCGGTGACCTGACCGACAATGAATTGCATCTCCAGTGCATCGCACAACTCCTTCATCTTCGCCACATTGGCTGGTGCAGCCTTGAAGCCGTCGCGACGATGGATCAGGATGACACTTGCAGCTTTGTGCGGACTATCTTTGACAAACTCCAGTGCCCAGTCGAGTGCTGAATCGCCGCCGCCGATAATCACCAGGTTCTTGCCCGCGAAATCTGCCGGGTTGCGCACCCGGTAGAAAAGTTGCGAGTCGTCAAAAGCTTCCAGTCCATCGACCTTTAAAGTGCGCGGCTGGAAAGCGCCGACACCAGCGGCAATGAAGATAGTCTTGGCCAGAAAGCGTGTGCCTTTGGAAGTTTCCACAAAGAAACGACCATCGGCTTGCTTCTCGACAACCGTAACTTCCTGCCCATAGTGGAAAGTGGCGCCAAAGGGCTTGATCTGCTTGAGCAGGTTGTCAGTGAGTTCCTGCCCGGTGCACACAGGTACCGCTGGAATGTCGTAGATGGGTTTGTCGGGATAAAGCTCGACGCATTGTCCACCGGGGTAAGCCAGCGAGTCCACAACATGGGCCTTGATTTCTAGCAGGCCGAGCTCGAATACTTGAAACAGGCCAACGGGGCCGGCACCAACGATCACGGCGTCAGTTTCTAGGGGGTCTTGATGGTTGCGCACAGAGGGTTCAATTTTCGGGGGTTAAAGGGAACGGGAGTTCAGCGAATCAGATACTGCAGCTTGCCGGTCTTGTCTTTCCATTCGTCGGCGTCTGGCAGCGGCGCCTTGCGTTTGGTAATGCCTTTCCAACTGGGCAATTTGGCCAGATCAGCGTTGAGCTTCGTCATGTGCTGCTGGTCGGCAGGTACATCCTCTTCTGCATAGATGGCGTTCACCGGACACTCAGGAATGCACACCGCACAGTCAATGCATTCATCGGGATCGATGGTCAAGAAGTTGGGGCCTTCGCGGAAACAGTCAACAGGACAAACGTCAACGCAATCGGTGTACTTGCATTTGATACAGGCTTCGGTGACGGTATGTGTCATTTTGGGGCTCAGGCGACGAATAGGTGAGAACCGCAGATTTTAATTGATCAGAACGGCGCCAGCGGTTTTGTGTGACGCAGTGTCCACCAAAACCAGTGAACCCAGCACGCGCGAGCGGCTATAGGGCAGGGCAGCAATGGTTTCTTGTAGCGTCAGTTCAGCGTGGCCAATGGCATTTGCATTCAGTTGGCTGGCGTCTTTCTCCGCAAGCGTGTTGATGTCGAGCTGATGAACAATCCGCTTTATTCTGGTCTTGACCCATCGGTGCCCATGCAGTGCCCAGTAGACGCGTCCGGCCACCAGCGGTTCGTCATCCATCCAGGCGATAGTGGTTTTAAGTTCGCGACTGGGCTCAAAGGTACTCAAAGCCAGCAACCAATCACCTCTGGAAACATCAACCTCGCGGTCCAGCACGATGCCAGCGCTGTGCCCGGCTTGCACCGCGCCGGGTTGGCGCGTGTGCCGCAGCACCTGGGCGACCGTGGCCGTCTGGCCGCTAGGCAATACGCTAACTTGTTGCCCCACCTCAATGCCGCCAGTGGCGACGCGGCCCCAAAAAATGCGCCGTCCCTGGCCGGTATCGCTGGAGGATGCGAATTTTTCAACCCACTGCACCGGGAACGCAAAGGGAGCTTCAGTTTCAGCCGGCATTGCAGGCAATTGCTCCAGAATTTGCAGCAAGCTCGGACCAAGGTACCCGCACCAGTCGGCAACCGGTTCCACCACGTTGTGGCCTTTGAGGGCCGAGATTGGCACAATGGCCGCCACCTCAATACCGGCGGCCTGCGCAAAGGCTTGCAGTGATTGACTGATGTTGCCAAACGCCTGTGTCGCCTGTTCTTTCAGTGCATCGAGTTTATTGACAGCGAACACGATGGAGGGAACACGCAACAGGTTCACCAGCAGTGAATGGCGCCGTGTCTGCGGTAACAGTTCCAGCAAATGGGTTTGCCACTGGAGTTTGGTGGCATCTACCAGCACCACGGCAGCATCGGCACTCGATGCCGCCGTCACCATGTTGCGGGTGTACTGCTCGTGACCTGGCGCATCGCCAATGATGAACTTGCGCTCCGCCGTGTTGAAATAGCGGTAGGCCACATCAATGGTGATGCCTTGCTCGCGCTCGGCGGACAGGCCATCGGTGAACAGCGCCAGATCAGCCTCACCGCCTTTTGAAACATTGGCCAGTTGGTCGAGTAACACCGAACGGCTATCGATCAACAGGCGGCCAATTAAGGTGCTTTTACCATCGTCCACGGAACCGCAGGTGATGAATTTCAACGCCGCTCCGGTGTCATTGTGGCCATTGGCTGCGCTTGTCGCAGCGTGATCAGCAGTTGAAGTTGCAGCATCCATCAGAAGTACCCATCTTTTTTGCGCTTCTCCATCGAAGCCTCGGAGGTTTTGTCGTCCATGCGGGTGGCGCCGCGCTCGCTCACATCGGCGGCCAGTGTTTCGATCACGATCTCGGCTGCGCTAGCCGCCAGGCTTTCCACCGGGCAAGTGCAGGTGATGTCGCCCACCGTGCGAAAGCGCACATCGCGGGACTCGACGGTTTCGCCGGCGCGTGCCGGTGTCAGGTCGGTCACTGGCACCAGCAGGCCTTTGCGCTGCACCACGTCACGCTTGTGTGAGTAATAGAGCGCGGGCAGAGCGATTTGCTCGCGATCAATGTACTGCCACACGTCCAGCTCGGTCCAGTTGGAAATCGGGAACACGCGAAAGTGTTCGCCGGGTTGCAGTCGGGTGTTGAACAGGGTCCAGAGTTCAGGCCGCTGGGCCTTCGGTTGCCATTGACCAAAACTGTCGCGGTGAGAAAAGATGCGCTCCTTGGCGCGCGCCTTCTCCTCGTCACGGCGAGCGCCACCAATCAGCGCGTCAAAGCGGAATTCGTCGATCGCTTCCAGCAGCGTGACGGACTGGTGCACGTTGCGTGACTCACCCGGATGCGCCAGACGCACGGTGCCGCGTTTCATGGAGTCTTCGACGCCGCGCACAATCAACTTGGCTTGCAACTCCTTGGCGCGTGAATCACGAAAATCGATCACCTCATGGAAGTTGTGACCGGTATCGATCATAAGCAGCGGGTAGGGGATGCGACCAACGCCAAAGGCCTTTTCAGCACATTTGAGCATCACCAGCGAATCCTTGCCGCCCGAGAACAGCAGTGTGGGCCGCTCGAACGCGGCTGCCACTTCGCGCAGGATGAAGATGGTCTCTTCTTCCAGCGCATCGAGATGCGCGTTGCTTAGATGATCAGGGCGATGTGGCTGAGAGTATGGCATGGAGGCTAGTATTTCGGGAAAAGTGCGGGCGTTCATGTGAGCGCTTTCGAAAGAATACTGGACTGGGCGACGTGCAGGCCGCATTCTTTGGCCGCTTCGTCTTCCCACCACCAGCGACCGGCGCGAAAGTCCTCGCCCACGCTGATGGCCCGGGTGCAGGGGGCGCAGCCGATACTGGGGAAAAATTGGTCATGCAGCGGGTTGTAGTCAATCTTGTTGAGGGCGATGAAGTGCCATACGTCACCCCAGGTCCAATTGGCCAACGGGTTGATTTTGACACTTGCTTTATCGGTGCTGTCGATAAGTGGCACTTCGGCCCGGGCGCCGGATTGTTCCCGGCGCAGGCCGGTGATCCAGGCCGCCTTACCAGCCAGCGCTCGTGAGAGCGGTTCCATTTTGCGAATCTGGCAGCAGGCCTTGCGCAACGTGATGCTCTTGTACATCGCGTCTTTGCCTTCGCGTTTGACGAATTCCACCACCGCCTCGGTTGTGGGAGTGAATACCTCGACAGGTGCGCGTGAAGTCGCCCTGAGGCGAGTCAGCAAGTCAAGCGTTTCGGGATGCAGCATGCCGGTTTCCAGCACAAAAATGCCGAAGTCAAGCTGCAAGGTGTTGATCAGGTGACTGAGCACCATATCTTCCGCGCCCAGACTGGATGCTTGGCTAATTCGAGCGGCCTCGCCTGGGGTCAATGGCGCATAGTCACGCGCGGCTTGCTGCAGCAAAGCAGTGGTCTGCGCCAGCTTGGCTTCAAAGTCGGCAGCGGCGCGGGCGTTAAGTTCAACGGCGCTCACGCGGCAACTCCCGAATTGACGGGCGATCCAGCGAGCGCGAAACGGGGGTTGGTCGCCACCGCGTCACCTTGGTAAAACACCTGGTAGCGCCCCAATTGGCGCTGTGCAAACGCCAGGTTCTGGTCTTCGCGTAACACCGCCGCGTCAAACCCACTGCGTTGCATTTGAAGCAATTGGTCAATCAGAACGTCGCCAGTGGCACGAATTTCCCCTTTGAAACCGAGGCGCCGACGCAGCAAAAAGGCTTGACTGAAGGCGCGACCATCGGTGAATTTCGGGAAATTCAGGTCAATGCGTTGAACGCCTTCAAGGTTCACTTTTCGGGGATCTTCATCACTGGCCAAAGTTATGACATTCAAGGTGTCAACCACCGCCGAATTAGCGTTGGCAACTACTAGTTTGAGAGTGTTTGGTGACATGGTGGATAGCGCTCAGTCAGTCAATGCATCAGCGGTTTTGAGGCGGATGTTATGGGCTTCATCGGCGTTGCCGGTTTCATGGCGAACGCGGTTGGCGGCATCGCGAAAAGGTGGCAAGCCGATGCGTCGCACGGCGCCGATAAAGGTCTCGCCCGCCAGGCGTTGACTCTTGTAAGTTTCAAGCAGCGCCTCCACCACATCGGCCACTTCAGACGCCGAAAACGAGGGGCCAATCACCTTGCCGGCTACGGATGAGCCGCTTAACGTGGAGCCGTCGGAGCCACCCAGTGATACCTGGTACCACTCGCGCCCGTCCTTGTCGACACCCAGGATACCGATATGACCACTGTGGTGGTGACCGCAGGAGTTGATGCACCCACTGATGTGCAAATCGATCTCGCCCAAGTCATGCAATTCGTCCATGTCCTGGTAGCGCTCGGTAATGGCCTCGGCAATCGGGATCGAGCGGGCATTGGCCAGGGCACAAAAATCACCGCCCGGGCAGGCAATCATGTCAGTCAGCAACCGGACATTGGAGCGGGCAAAACCAGCTTTGCGGGCAGCGCGCCACAGCTCGGGCAATTGCTCACTGAGGACCCAGGGCAGCAGCAGGTTCTGGTCGTGCGTGACACGTGCTTCTCCGGCTGAAAAATAGTCGGCCAACTCGGCTGCGGTTTCCAACTGGTCAGCCGTCGCGTCACCCGGAGCGTAACCCAGACGCTTGAATGACAGGGTCACGGCACGCAGGTCAGGGTTCTTGTGGGGAGCGACGTTTTGTTTCAGCCAACGGGTGTATTCGGTCCTGTCATTTTTGGACCAGCTTGACGCCAGGACTCCAGCGGCTGGTGCACTCTTGTCAAGGGTTGGCGGTACAAAGGATGCCGTAACCCGGTCGAGTTCATCTTGCGTGATGGTGTGCGGCGCGCCGTCCACGGTAACGATTTGCTGGTATTCGGTCTCAACTTCATCAGTGAAGCGTCGACCTTCAGCCTTGACCAGAATCTTGATGCGCGCCTTGTACATATTGTCGCGACGACCCCAGCGGTTATAGACGCGCACCACGGCCTCCAGATAATTCAGGATCTGATGCCAGGGTAAAAATTCACGAATGATGCTGGCAATCACCGGTGTGCGGCCCATGCCGCCACCGACCAGCACTTTGAAGCCGACGGCTCCGCTTCTGTCACGCTGCACGTGCAGGCCAACATCATGCCAAGCAGTTGCGGCACGGTCCTCCCGCGCACCGGAAACGGCGATCTTGAACTTGCGCGGCAGAAACGTAAATTCGGGGTGCAGCGTGCTCCATTGGCGCAGGATTTCACAGAACGGGCGTGGGTCCGCAATTTCGTCCACCGCAATGCCGGCGCGCTCGTCGCTGGTGATGTTGCGAATACAGTTGCCGCTGGTCTGAATGCCGTGCATGTTGACCGAGGCCAGCAAATCCATGACGTCGGCGCTCTTGTCCAGCGCAATCCAGTTGAACTGGACATTCTGACGGGTAGTGAAGTGGCCATAGCCGGTCGGCAGTTTATGTGTGCCGAAACCGGCCTGCGTGCTTTGTGCCTTTTGGAATACCTGTTCACTGGGCTGGTCGTACTCGCGTGCAATCCGGGCTAGTACGCGTAGCTGGCTGCTTGCCAACTCGCCGTAAGGCACGGCGACACGCAGCATCGGCGCGTAACGTTGCACATACCAACCGTTTTGCAGCCGCAGCGGGCGGAAATCATCGTCGCTAAGCTGACCGGCAAGGTTGCGCTCCAGCTGGTCACGGTATTGTGCCGCGCGGCTGTGTACAAACTGGCGGTCGAAGTCGGTGTATTGGTACATAGGGGATTACAAAGCAATTAATTTCACACCGGCATACGCCAGCAGCACCGAAAGAAGCGAGCGGATGACACGTTCCGGGATGCGCAACATCAGGTGTGAACCGACCCAGATGCCGGGCAGTGAACCAGCCAGCAACTTGGCGAGCAAAGGCCAGTCCACCGAACCCAATGATGCATGTCCCAGTCCGGCCACCAGAGTCAACGGCACGGCGTAGGCAATGTCGGCCGCCACAATGCGTGGCAACGGCAACATGGGGTACAAAATCATCAGCACGGTAACGCCGATGGCTCCGGCGCCAACGGACGTCAGTGTCACCAGCGTGCCAATGACGGCGCCAAACAACAATGGCAGGCTCCAGTGGCGTGGTGTCGCGGCCAGAGTTTCCTGACCCGCCGGCACCGAGGACGGCGCCGTTTTGCCACGAACTGCCTTGTACAAGGTCGCGGCGGCGGTGAGAAGCAAGGCCAGGCCCAGCGTGGTGGTCATCAGGTTTTGCACTTTGGCGCTGGCAGCGCCCACCTGGTTCAACAAAAACAGTGTGATCAGTGCAGCCGGAATACTGCCGGCCGAAAGATGGGCCACAACACGCCAATCGACCCGGCCGGCACGTGCCGATTTGATGGTGCCGCCCATCTTGGTGAAAGCGGCGAACAGCAGGTCGGTGCCCACTGCCATGTACGGCTTGACGCCAAAAAAGAAAATCAGTATCGGCGTCATCAGCGAGCCGCCGCCGACACCGGTCAGTCCGACGATCAGTCCTACAAAAAAACCAGCAAAGATAAACGCAAAGTCATGCATGGGTGCCGACTGTAACGACACATCTTTATATCGTGAAATATATTTTTGTGATGTTTATATGCAAATTGGATATAAAGAATATCGAGGCCCTCAACGGCTGAGCCAGGTTCCCATCAGGGTCTCTTCAAGCAAGGTTTTGCAGGCCTCTGCTTGTACTTGCATGCACGCCCGGGTCGATGGTTCGTCGTTCTCCCAGCCCGCTTGTGGATAGTCGATGAAATCGCGTCGGTTCATCATGGTTTGGCCCTGACTCAGGCCTTCAGTGGAGACGCGGATGGCGCCCTCCACGAGGGTGAATAATTCCGGTTGCACCAGATAGATGAAGGCCAGTACATCGTGCGCAAAGCAGCCTGGTTCATGGGCCACGTGGGCATACAGGCCGGTGTAAAAGCGTGCATAGAACTCTACGGCATGCAGCAGTGTATCGGTAGCGCGGTGCCGATGATGCCCGGCGATGCGCGCCACCATGGACAGCGGCACGCGCACTTGGTGGGTTACATCCAGCCCCACCATGGTGAGCTTCCACCCAGCGCTGAATACGTGGTCAGCGGCGTGCGGGTCGTTCCAGATATTGGCCTCGGCCACCGGTGATACGTTGCCTGGCTCGATAACCGTACCGCCCATGACGATGACTTCGCGCAACAACTGCGGTAGCCTGGGTTCGAGCTTGAGAGCCAGGCTCAGGTTGCCCAGCGGGCCTACTGCCACCAACGTTATCGCGCCCGGCTGGGCACGAGCCTTGTCGACGATGAACTGGGCCGAGGATCGTGGGTCGAGCAGGTTCGACGCCGCAATACGAGAAGGTAGATTTCCCAGCCCATCGGCGCCATGAATATGGGTGGGAGGTGATTTTGGGGACTTGCATTGAGGAGTGGCAACACCCTTTGTGACGGGGACGCTCCTGCCGGCGATGCTGGTGAGATACAAAGCATTGGTCGTCGCCTGTTCCACTGTGACATTGCCAAAAGTCGTGGTGATGCCCACCAGGTCGATGGCGGGGTGGGCCAGTGCAAAGTAAAGTGCCATGGCGTCATCCACGCCGGGGTCGGTGTCATAAATAACTTTGTAGTGGCCTGCGTTCATGTCATTTATCCAGTTGGAAAGTTGAAGCCACAAAATTTCATGAGCTCTGCGTGTTGAGCATCAGTGGCATTGGCGTGATTGCCAAAAAATGCGGCGACTTCGTCTAGCGTTGGAATACTTGATTGAGCACCGAACCGAGTGCAGGCCAGGGCAGCCGCTGCGCTGGCCATTCGCAATGCCTGTTGCAGGCTTTCCTGCTCGCTCAATGCAGCGACCAGTACGCCGCAGAATGTATCGCCAGCACCAGTGGTATCGATCGGAGTCACGTCGAACGCCGGCTGGAGCAAATAAACACCGTCAGCGCGCGCGCAACAGCCGTGTTTCCCGAGGGTTACTATGACGCACGGTACATCAACCAGCGCCAGGCACTGGGCAATGCTGCCAGAAAAATTGGCGACAACCGCCAGTTCACCCTCATTCACAATCAGTACATCAATCAGTGCCAGAAATTCATGCGGCAGATGTTGTGCTGGTGCCGCGTTGAGAACCACCGTGACGCCTCGCGCTCGTGCTGCCCGAGCGTAAGCTGTAACAACATCCAGCGGAATTTCGAGTTGAAGCAGTAAGTGCGTGAATCCATCCAGTGGTGGCAAGTCGATCAGCTGCAGGCAGTGGTTGGCACCCGGTGCGACTGTGATCGCGTTTTCTGCAGCATCCGATACGCAGATGAAGGCGATTCCGGTGGCCAGAGTCTTGCTGCGCACGATATGCAGGTTCACTTTTGCCGCTTGCAAGGACGCTTCCAGTGGCAGGGCAAACGCGTCATCACCAAGCGCCAGCAGCAAATGAGTCGGTACACCACCAGCGCGCGAGCAAGCAACCGCCTGGTTGGCACCTTTGCCGCCAGGGAATGTCTTGAAGTCCCGTCCCAGCACGGTTTCGCCGGGAGCCGGAATGTGGGGTGATCGAACGACAAAATCGAGATTGGCAGATCCGGCGACAAGAATCATGTTTGAATTGACTTAGGATGCCTTGACAATCAAAGCGGGCTGGCCCGATTATGGTTAACAAACAAATGTTGCGCTACGCGGGCCTGCTAAAGTGCGAATCCCTGGAGGTTCTATGAAGATATTGATTGCTGGTCTATTGTCGTTGTCGGTTGTTGGCGGTTCGGCACAGATCCGACCTATCAAGATTGGCGAGATCAACAGCTACTCCAGCATGCCGCAGTTCACCACGCCATACCGTCAGGGCTGGCAGTTGGCGGTTGAGGAGATCAATGATGCCGGTGGACTGCTGGGTCGCCGGGTTGAGGTCATCGCACGCGATGATGCGGGCAAGCCGGAGGAAGCCCTGCGCCACGCCGTGGAGTTGACTTCAAGTGAAAAAGTAGATGTGCTGGCCGGCGGGTTTCTGTCCAATGTCGGGCTGGCATTGGCCGATCATGCCGCCAAGAACAAGCGACTTTTCATTGCCAGCGAACCCCTGACGGATGCACTTGTTTGGGAGAAGGGCAATCGATATACCTTCCGCTTGCGCCCCAGCACCTACATGCAAGCTGCCATGTTGGTAGAGGAAGCCGTTAAACTGCCCGCCAAGCGCTGGGCGACCATTGCACCCAACTACGAATATGGACAAAGCGCCGTGGCCAGCTTCAAGGAGCTACTCAAGGCCAAGCGGCCCGATGTTGAGTTCGTTGCAGAACAGTGGCCAGCTCTAGGCAAACTGGATGCCGGTACGACCTTGCAGGCGATCATGCAAGCCAGGCCGGATGCAATTTTCAACGTCACCTTTGGCGCTGACCTGGCCAAGCTGGTGCGCGAAGGCAATCAGCGCAATGTGTTTCCAAAGATGCCGGTGGTCTCGATGCTGTCAGGGGAACCCGAGTACCTGGACATGCTCAAGGATGAAACACCCATGCTGACGGCTGGCGGGGGCTGGATCGTCACGGGTTATCCGTGGGATCAAATTGATACGCGTGAGCATGCATCATTTGCCAGCAACTACTACAAGAAATTCAACGAGCATCCGAAAGTAGGCTCGGTAGTTGGTTATGCCACTATGCAAGCCATTTTTGCAGCCATTAAAAAAGCCAAAAGCACGGACAACGAGAAACTGGTGATCGCCATGCGTGGTCTCAAATTCAGCACGCCTTTTGGCCCCGCCGAGTTCCGCGCCATTGACCACCAGTCGACCATGGGCGCTTTTGTGGGTAAGCTCGATCAGCGCGCAGGCAAGGGGACCATGGTGCAATGGCGCTATGCCGATGGCAAGGCCTACATGCCGCATGATGACTATGTGATGGCGCGCAGATCACCAGCTGCCATGAGGTAGCTGTGGGGGAATTCATGATTTGCGTGAACCTGCCACTTTGAAAGCTTTTCAATCATGGGTCTATGCGTTTATGTGAAGGTTGTAGGTTTCAACGATGTTGAGCGCCACGCTCTAAACACTTTATTCAAGCTGTCCCTTGGCCGACCCACCTCGTATGCATTGTGGACGCCGGAGGTGAACTTGAAGCCTCATTTGTTATTGATTGATCTTGATGCCTATGAAGCGGCAATTGAGCTGGCTTCCCCAGGCATGAACCCCAATTTGAAAGTGATCAGTGTCGGACTTGGTGTGCCCGTCAATGCCTGGCGCACGTTTGAGCGGCCCCTTC
>JANXLW010000009.1 GCA_025354965.1 Betaproteobacteria bacterium | reverse complement strand
GCAGGCACTGGAGCGATTGCGCGAAGAAAAGCCCGCTGTGGTTTTGTCCGATATCGAAATGCCGCGCATGGATGGCTTTGATCTAACCCGAAACATCAGGGGCGACGCCAAATTGCGCGACCTTCCCATCATCATGATTACCTCACGTATTGCGCAGAAGCACCGTGAGCATGCGCGCGAGTTGGGCGTTGACCACTACCTCGGCAAGCCCTACTCCGAAGACGAGTTGATTGGCTTGGTACGGCAGTATTGCGCTGCGCCATTAGCCACTGAACAGTAGCGTAAAAAAGTTTTTCCGCAGTCCATATGGCGGTCGGACAGCGTGACTATTCAGCCGTGATGCCTCGCAGCGAAATAACGCTGCCCAGCAGTGCGGTATCGACTTTGATGCGATTGGCCAAGCCCTCGGACGAGGTGCCCGCTACCTGCCAGCCTTGCTGGAACAATTTTTGACGCATTTCAGGGCTGCGGGCAATGCTGCTGAACAACTCAGACAGCCTGGCCACCACGGGTTTGGGCATCGAGTTAGGGGCGGCCATGGCGTTCCAGATTTCGAGGTTGAAGCCTGGCACACCGGCCTCGCCCATGCTGGGGAGTTCCGGCACCAGCGTGCTGCGTCCACTGGACGTCACGCCAATGGCGCGCAACTTGCCGGCCTTGATCTGGGCCATGGCCAGCGCGGGCGGCAGCATCGACAATTGCAACTGCCCGCCCAGCATGGCGTTGGCCACCTGAGGGTAACCAGGGTAAGGCACATGCACCGGGTTGATGCTGGTCTTGCCCTTGAGCCATTCCATGCCGATGTGGCCCACCGTGCCCACACCTGGCGAGCCGTAGCTCCATTTGTCACCGGCGCTGCGCGCCAGCGCAAAAAACTCCTGCGCGCTGGCGCCGGGCGAGTCTATGGGCGCCGTCAACACCAGGGGCGACACGCCAATCAGGCTGATGGGCGTGAGATCTTTCAGCGGGTCGTAGCCAAGCTTGGGATTGAGCAACCTGGCAATCGTCATGTTGCCATTGATCATCAGCCCGATCGTGTGGTCATCGGTGGCGCGGGCAACGTACTCAGCCGCAATATTGCCGCCGGCGCCTACCTTGTTTTCAACAATCACGCTTTGACCCAGCGCCCTGGAAAGCGGCTCCGCCAGGGTGCGCGCTGTCAGGTCGGGCGACGAGCCCGCCGGAAAGCCGACGATGATGCGTACCGTGCGCGACGGCCAGGGCACTGCTGGTTTTGACGGCGTTGGCTGTGCCGCGCAGAGGCTCGAAGATACGGCAACGGCAACGGCCGCAACCATAACGGCGCGTCGCGTCACGTTTTGCTTCACGCGAATTCCGCCAGCGTTTTCTTCATCTTCTTCATGGCGGCCACCTCAATCTGACGAATGCGCTCGGCGCTGACGCCATATTCGGCCGCCAGTTCGTGCAGTGTCATGCCGCCCGAACTGTCGTCGTTCACCTTGAGCCAGCGTTCCTCGACAATGCGTCGGCTGCGCTCATCGAGTGCCTCCAGCGCGCGGGCAATGCCGTCGCTGGCCAGCATATCGCGCTGATGGGCTTCAATCTGGGCAGTCGGCTCGTGCGTGGCATCGGTCAGGTAGGCAATCGGGCCAAAAGCATCCTCGCCGTCGTCCGACGGGCTGGGGTCCAACAACACGTCGCCACCGGACAGCCGGGTCTCCATTTCGATAACCTCTTCACGCTTGACTTTGAGCTCGGCCGCCATGGCGTCGATCTGGTCCTCGTTCAGCGTTTCCCGGTGAGTACCGGCATCGGCTGCTGCGTCGTCTGATTTGTAGCGCTGCTTCATCGAGCGCAGGTTAAAAAACAGCTTGCGTTGCGACTTGGTGGTGGCCACCTTGACCATGCGCCAGTTTTTAAGAATGTACTCGTGAATCTCGGCCTTGATCCAGTGCAGCGCATAGCTCACCAGCCGCACGCCGTGGTCCGGATCAAAGCGTTTGACGGCCTTCATCAAGCCCACATTGCCTTCTTGAATCAGGTCGCCGTGGGGCAGACCGTAACCCAGATACTGGCGCGACACCGATACCACCAGACGCAAGTGAGATAGCACCAACTTACCGGCTGCCTCCAGATCGTTCTCGTTTTTGAACTTGCGCGAAAACCCCTGCTCTTGTTCAAGTGTGAGCATGGGCAAGCGATTGGCGGCCGAAATATAAGCATCCAGATTGCCCAATGGGGGCACCATGGCCCATGGGTTGGCAACCGTGAGCGCCGAACTGGATACTCCAGCTTGATAAGTCATATCTGAGCTCCTGTTTGTCATTGGCGATATATTAGCACTCTCTTGGTATGAGTGCCAATTCAAAAGTTCAATCTCTTTGATAGGTTTTATGCAGGGTGGTAATCTGTTTCGCAATGACTTTATGTGCATCATGAGAATCCAGCCAAGCCAATGGATGGCGCGGATAAACTTGCCCACCAACGGGTAGAAAGTTCAATCAAAATCGAACACACCCGCAAATACAAAAGGGGAAGTCCTTGTAGTCGAACTCGGGTGACCTTGCCCCCGAAAAGCGGATCCCTTGCTGAGGTGTAATTTGGCAAGGAGAGAAGGAAATGGAAAAGATGCACCGGGCGCGTTACACGCTCGAATACAAGCTGGAGGCGCTGCAATTCCACGAAGTTGGTACGCAGATGCCCCACGTGATCTGGATTGCGCTGCCCGAAGGCACACAGGCCCCAACGCTTTGAGTCGCTCGACTGCGTGGTGCAGCCTGCAGCGAGGGTATCGAAACCGTGATTGAGCACGGCGCACCAATCCGTGCAACAACTCGCCGCCGACCCGGCCCTGCGCCAGCGCTTGGGTGCCGCGGGGTATTTGCATGCCCAGGAACACATGGCAACCGATGCGGTTTTACGGAAGTTTGAGGCGGATGTGCTGGAACTGGTAAGTGATGTTTAACTACTTCGAGTTCACACGCAGGCCAGATCAGTAGTGTCCGGTTTAATTAATGCGTAAAGGCTCGCAAGCCAATAGCGACGGGAATTTCAAG
>JANXLW010000436.1 GCA_025354965.1 Betaproteobacteria bacterium | reverse complement strand
CCTCTTTATCAGCAAGGCCGATCTGGTGCCGCACAACCATGTCGATGCGCTGTCTGAGCGCCTGCGCCAGATGAACCCGCGCGCCACGCAATCACTGGTGCCATTTGGTGAAGTCGCCCTGACCGAGATCTTCGACCTCGGCGGCTTCAATCTTGACAGTGAACTGGAGCTGGCAGTCGGCACCCCCTGCGACGCCGCATCGCACAGCCACTCGCACGCTTGCCAGCATCCGCATCATCAGCATCGCGACGACGTGAAGAGTTTTGTCTTTCGCTCCGAGCGACCGTTGCATGCGGCGCGTTTCGGTCAGTTCATGAACGCCATGATCAACAGCCACGGCCCCAGACTGCTGCGCTACAAGGGAATTTTGAACCTGCACGGACAGGACCGAAAGGTGATCTTTCAAGGCGTGCATCAACTTATGAGCCACGATGTCGGCGCGCCCTGGATGGCGGGCGAAGACCGTATCAGCAAGCTGGTGTTCATTGGCATTGAGCTTCCGCGCGAACTTTTTTTGCGCAGCCTGCAACAGTGTCTGCTGTGATCAGCGTCGTTCCTTTGCAAGCGACGAAGCGGCTCGGTACGGTGTTGCCACTCCATTTAAAAGCGGGACAAAAAGCACCGCTGCATGGATAAAAAAGCCCAGCTCTTCACCCGCCTTGGCCAGTGCGGATTGGCTCAGGCAATGCGCCCCGGCCAGGACAAATTCATTTGTTTTCAGCCACTGCGGGTCGCCCTGAAAACCCTCCATGGCAAGGAGTGGCGAACATTGCTTCAATGGCATGCGAATTGCATTAGGGGTGCAAGACCACAAGCGCAATTCTTTATGAAAGATGACCCTGAACTGCAAGCCATTGTGAGGGCGCTGGCCCACTACTTGTACGCCAACCCGTTGGCCAGTGATTCGGCTGGGGGAATCCGGCGCTGGTGGTTCGACGAAGAGTTCCTGGGACCGGAATATTTGCTTGACCGGGCTATCTACTGGATGAAGGAGCACGGACTGATCGAAGAACTGGCGGGATCAGATGGACGTGTGCGCTGGCGCCGCATCGGCAGCGACGAACAGATGCGCGCGCTGCTGGCGGAACCGGGTAACGGCCGCCGCAAGACAAAGTCATGAAGCGCCGCGCCAAGGCTGCGCGGCTTTCAGTTCATCGCTGAGCCCGCCAACCGGCGCACTCAGACCACGCGATCAATCACTTCATGCATCATCTGTCCGACGTCGACATCGGGCGTGATGAAGTGGACCTGATCCCAGTTCACGTCGAACGGTTGGCCTTCCTCGTAGTGCATCGGAAACTCGACGCCGAAGCGCAGGTTCGAGCCGACCTCGAATGACGCCAGCTTCCAGCGTTTGCTGTAGAGATCGATCTCGGTCACCCACAGGTCAGCCGTGACCTCGGCGAAGCCCGTGAGGTCGAACTTGAAGCGGGGCTCGACAAAAATCGAGCCGAGTGCGTCAAGCACCAATCCGTGGCCAGGGCTCCAGTCGACCGTGGCTTGGGCACTGGCTTCACCGGCCAGGCCGATTTCGCCACCGGCTTCCAGGCCCAGCTCGGCGCTGATGACCGGTATGCCGGCGCCGAGTGCGCCGCGCACAAACATCCGCAAGCCAGCATGGGCTGGCACCGCGAAACGCGCGTGACCGTGGATCGCTGTCTGGTCTTCATGCGACGGGTTGTAGGTGACACTGAGCGCGGTGTCGCGCAACTGCCCGGGACCGATGCCGGCGGAAAGATCGAGCCCTGCGCCAATGGTTGCAAAGATACCGATGCGCTGCCCGGCAACGGCCACACCAATGATCGGAATGTCGAGGTTGAGCGAGGCCAGCCGGCGGTTGTAGCTCTTCTCTTCAAAGACATTGAGCACCGGCGGCAAAGCCAGCTCACCGAAAAGCTCGATTTCGCCGTTGGGCAGCAGGCGGATGCGGCCGGTGGCTGTGAGCCACGGCGTCAGCGTGACACCAACTTGCCCGTTGCCGTAAGCGGTGACGTTTCCGGTCGGCTCGGTGCCGCGCTGGCCGGCGTCATCGACCGCGTAGTTGGTCGCGCCGATCATCGCGTGGCCGCTGAGCATGCCGCGGCGGAAGTCGCCCTGGCCTTCAACCACGAAGCCTCCGTCGCGGTACTCGACATGCAGACGCTGCGTGAAGCCGGCGAAGCCGCTCTCCAGGTCGCCCACTGCCGAGAAGCTGAACTCTTCGCTGCCCGGTGACTTGGTGAGCACGGCTTGCAGCTGGCCGCTGCGCACATTGGGGATCTGGTCGCTGAGCGTGAGCGTGCCGGCAAAGCGCGAGCCCTGCGCTTCGCTGTGGCTGAACTCAAGCTGGCCCTGCTGAATGGCACGAATCTTGGGAACCACCGTGAGCGCGCCCGCCAGCGTGGCGCCGTCGTACTGCACGTGGCCGGTGGCGGATGCGATGCCGGGCAAGGTATTGGGTTTGAGGCCGATGTCGCCGCTGGCGCTCCACTGGCCGCTGTCGGGTGCGTAAGCGAAAGCGATTCGGGCCGGGTCGAAGTAGCGGGTATTGAAATCGAAATTGCCAGCGATGCTCATCGGTCCGTCGGTCGCGACTTCTGCCGCAATCTGTCCGCGCCCAAGCCCCTGCACTTCGAAGTTGACTTGCCCCTCGGCACCCAGTCGCGGACCGGAGCCACCGACGCCGGCAAAGACCGTGAGTGAAGAGTCTGAAATGCGAAATGGACTGGGCAGTGACAGTTCGCCCGAGGTAAAGGTTTTGAACAGTTCCAGGTCGTCGCCGCGCACCCGGAAGTCGATCGGAGCGTCACGCAAAAATGGCAACGTCGGAATGATGCGACCCTGCATGTGGATGCCCCCTACGGCACCGATGTCGAACGAGTCGATCTCGATTGGCGAAGTCTTTTTGTGTTCAATGCGGCGTACCTTGGCGCGCACTTCGTTGCGGTCAATGTAACCTGCCAAAGGCGCGCCGGGTACCCGCTTCACCGTGACGGTGTCATCGAAAGGTTTGTACTTGGGGTCGCCGTCGGGGATGCCAATGGTGAACTGTCCGAGGTTCTCACCGCCTTCAGGCGCCGCCGCAGCGCCGGTGGCGAGTGATTTTCCGGTGATTTTCACCGGCAGCAGCCAGTCGCGCTCACCTGCCAGAACACGACCGGTTGCACGGAACTGTTTGCCGATACCGCCTTGGGCCGATGGAAATATCAGTGTGTTGCCATTGGGCGCCAACTCAGCTGGTGAGGCGGCGCGAACAGCCGCCAGGTGCTCCCCCGCTTCGACCTCTTCCCGGCGCCAATACAGATCGCGCCCAATGGTTGAGGGGCTGCTACCGGGTTGCAAACCAGCCGGCGGAAACTGCAATGCGTAGGCCTGCTTGAGTTGGTTGCGCAGTGCCCGCGTCGGACCTCCGGGGTAGCCGGCCGCACGAATGTGGTGGTCGAGCTGGCTGCTGATGTTGGAGTCAATTGTGGTACCGCTGCCGGTGTTAGTGGCAGCATCCAGCAGTTCCATATTTGGCAAACTGTTACCCCAAGGATTGGTCGGGTGGTCAGCAAGTTGCAACTCAACAATGTGGTCGACCTGGTAGTCGCGCCAATTAGGGTGATCGCCACGCGTCCAATTTGGCAAGGTCAGGCGTTGGGCAACCTCCTGAACCGACGCACCGAAAAAGAAAACGTTTTGCCGATCGCTAATGTTTGCCTTGAACAAATGAGTGCCTTCAGGTTGCGCACCGTGCCCGTCCTGCTCCTTGCGCTCCAGGATGCCCACCATCGAACCGGTGGACAAAGCTCCACGCCACAACTCCCGTTGCGCCGTGTCACCGC
Organism: Betaproteobacteria bacterium; assembly: GCA_025354965.1. Lineage (GTDB taxonomy): Bacteria > Pseudomonadota > Gammaproteobacteria > Burkholderiales > Burkholderiaceae_C > Rhodoferax. The sequence continues at coordinate 11,363 of JANXLW010000436.1, read as the reverse complement.
GCAAGGTCTTGTTGTACCCTTTGTGACGCTTGATTTCTGGCCGACTCCTGTACAGATCACCGCGATGCGCCTGCAACTTGAAACCGGGCACATCGAGCTGGGCAAAAGACAGGGTGTCGCCTGCTGGATTGAGTTGACCATCTGCCGGTGTCAAGGTTTTCGGGTCGGTGGCGGGCGTCGGCATGGCACCGGGCGCCCCAGCAGAGGCTGCTCCACCTGTTGCTGGGGTCGGCGGCGATGGCGTGGCAGTCGGCGCCCGCATCAGCCGCGCCGCCACCCCTGGCTCGCGTTGCTGTACCACGTGCGTGGCCTCGTGCGCCATCAGGCCCAAATCGTGCGGCGACTCGCCTTCGCCCAGCCAGACGTCCGAGCCCGAGGTGAAGGCGCGCGCCTCCAGGTCTTGTGCCTGCTGCCGGGCCTGCGCGTTGCCATGCACGCGCACATCGCCGAGGTCGGCGCCGATGCGGTCTTCAAGCGTTCGGCGCGTGCCGTGTGGCAGTGGCTCGCCGGGTCCTGGCGGCTGCAGCGCGGGCGGGCGTCTGGGTGTGGCCGCTGCACCCCGCTGTGCCTGGCGCGCAACGGCTGGGGTCGCCGGACGGGCACCGGGGATCGTCGGATTCGACTTGACGGTGGGCACTTTTTCACCGGCCACGACTCGGCGCGAGATCTCATCGGCTTGCTGCTCCAGTGGCGAATGGGCGGGCTCCACCGGCACGCCGGCCTTGCCCTTCTTGAGCGGCTTTTGGCTGTCCTTGGCGGCGGTCGGCTTGGCTGGCGCCTCTGGCGTTTTGGTCGGCGCGGGCGTGGGTGACCTGGCAACGGGTGCGGCAGCGGGTTTGGGCGCTGGCGTGGCGACCGCCGGCGCCGCGGGCGCGGCAACCGGTGCCGCCACCGGGGCAGCCGGTTTGGTCGCCGGTGCTGGCGCCGGTTTGCGTTGCGGCGCGAAACTCATGCACTCACTCCGGCAGCCCGCGCGTCAAAGCCGTAGCGTGCCGCATCATCTGCAGTTCGCGGGCCCAGTGGTGCGCCCGCTTGCAACCAGCGTTCGTGCGCCGCCACGGCCCAGGCCGGTGCCGCGACACCGGTCTTGGCACACTCCAGCGCGCAAGCCACTTCCAGCGTATCGGCCTGCGGTTCGCCCCCAGCCAGCACAGCGGCGGTCGTGACAATGTTGCGCAGTGTGCCGCCTGCGGCTTCCACATCCAGCGCCAGGCGTTCGATCAGGTTGACCGGCAGATGCGCCACCGACGCACCCAGCAGCGCGCGCCACAAGGCCATGCGCTCGGGCGGCGAGGGGTGCGTGAATTCGATCACCGCATCAAGCCGGCGCGTGAAGGCGGCGTCGATGCGGCTGCGGCCATTGCTGGTCAGCAGCGTGATGCCGGTGTGGCCCTCCAGCCGCTGCAGCAGGTAGTTGGTCTGCGCGTTGGCGTAGCGGTCGTTCGAGCTGGCAACATCGGTGCGACGGGCGAACAGCGCGTCGGCTTCGTCGAACAACAAGACGGCGTCAACGCGCTCGGCGCCACCCATGACGCGCTCCAGATTCTTCTCGGTCTCACCGATGTATTTGCTGGTGATGGCAGCAGTGTCGACCACCAACAAGGGCTTGCCCAGGCGCGCCGCCAGCCATTCGGCAACCAATGTCTTGCCGGTGCCCGCCGGGCCGTGCAGCAAGGCCCGCACGCCGGCACTCAGGCGCGCCGAAGCAGCCGGGCTGAGGTGCTGCGCCAACGCATCGCGCTGCAGGCAGCGGGCGTGCAGCAACTCGATTTGCGCGCGCACCGCAGCCGGCAATACCGGCGCCACCGTTGAAGCTTGCACCCAGCGCGCCAGGCCTTGCATGTCAACACCGGCAGCGGCAACACGAGCGGCGGCTGTCGCGCTGGCGTCTTGCCCTGCGACATGCTGTTGCGCGGCGGCACGAATCGCCGCAGGCCCGAGGCGATGGCGCTGCGCCAGGCCCAGCGCCTGCGGGTGCAGATCCTGCAACGTTTGTTTGGAAACCGGTTCGTCCGATGCCTGCACGGCACCCAGCGACCACGACCATAGTGCGGCGCGCTCGGCCACGTCAGGCAGCGCTAACGTGCATTCGATGATGTCGCGCTCAGCCACGTCCAGGCCAAGCCGATGCGACGCCAGCACGAAGACAGGTGCGGTGGAGCCGGCCCAGTCCGGCACCGACAAGCGTGTGCCATCGGTATCCAGCGCGTCGATCAGCCACAAACTGCGCGTCAGCCACAGCCACGCCGGCAAGGCGGCTTCAGGCAGATCCTGGCCGGCGTTCGCGTCGTTGTTTGACGCGGCCATGCGCGCTACCAGTCGATGACCCAATGCAGCGGCGACGCCGCGCAGCCAGGTCAGCGCTTCGCCGCGGTCGTCGTGGCGCAGTACCAGCACCCGGCCACGCGTTGTGCCGGCTGCCGGCAGCAGCCGCTCGGCCGCGTCCCGCGCGCGTTGCGCCCAACTCGCCGGCATTGGCACTGCAGCCGTTGGCACGCGCCAGTTGGGCGGCAGCCGATCATGCCCCTGCAATGCAAGTGCCAGCAAGGCCGGTAACTGCAATGGGTGGTCGGCCCAACTGGCGCCGGGCGCCAGCGCCAGGGTCTGCAACCAGCCACGCCCCCACAGCGACGAAGCCGCGAGTTGGTCGACGCGGGCGCCTTCGTGCACGCGCAACAGGTGCAGGGCTTGCAGGGCGTGGCGCAAGGTCATCGCCCCAGCCGGCGCGCCGGGCGGACGTTGCGGCATCTGCTCGGCCCACAATGCCAGCGACAGCAACAGCACATCACGCAGCGGCAAACCGAACGCCTGCGCCAGTTGCCACAGTGGCGCATCGACTGCAGCCGGTTGCGTCGCGCAGTCGTTGAGCTGCGATTGCAGACGCTGCACTGCCGTTGCGTCAATCGCAAGGCAATCGCCGGATGGTTCGGCGAGAACCTGCCAGACGTCAACCCACAGTTGCGCCAGCGAGTGGCCCGCCGCTGATGTTGCGGTCGACGTGCTCATGGCGGACTCCGATGCGGTAATTGATCGATCGACTCGAAATGCAGTTGCACGATGCGCCCCAGCCACGGCACCCATCCCGGATTGGCGTCCAGGCCCAGGCGACGCACCGCGAGCTCAGCCTGGTCGAGCGCGAAGACGACGTCAAGGTGGGTGGCACTGAGCTGCAACCAGGCCGGGCGCTGCAACAGGGCGCGCGGACTGCGCCAACCCTGCGCTTGTGTCGTTCGCTGCAAGGCGCGCCAGGTCTGACGGCCCAAGCTGCGCACCACCGGTGCTTGCGCCCGCCAGCGTTCCAGCACGCAAGATGCCCATTGCTCAGGCGCCAGATCAGTGAGTTCATCGAACAGCGGCAGCGCAGCAAACATCGGGTCGCGCACCCAGCGCTCGCGGGCCACAGGACTGAGTTGTGCCCACGCCGCAAGCCACGGAGCACTGGCGGCAACCAGGCGGTCCGGCTCGTCCAGCAGCGGCACAATGGCATCAAGCGCTTGCCCAAATCCCAGAAGTTGAAACGCATTGACGGTTAGCGGCAGGCCACCCAGCTCGGTCTGGCGCAGTCCCGACCAGCGCCACGCACTGATCGCTGGATCAAAGGTTTCTTCTTCGAGCTGCGCTGTACGAACGTTGTCCTGCTGCTTGACGGCGGATGCCGCTGCGCGCTGCTTTGTTCCATTGGCGTGATCGACGTCCGCTGGCACAAGGGGGCCAATGTTCCCGCTTGATTCATATCGTTGTTGCGGCGCTGAGGCAAGGGGTTCAGTTGGCTGTGCTGCCGTGTCTGGATGGTCCGGCGCTGCACCCCTTCTTGCATGGGTTGCAACAAGCCAGGCATCGTGTCTCACAGCTTCTCGCACAACAACATCGGCCGGCTTTATCCACTCACTGACCGCCCGCAGCGGCGCCGCTTCGGATTCGCCACCTCGCACTGCACTTTGCAACACACCCTGATCAGCCCTGGGTCGGCTGGCAGTGGCAGGCAAAGGCGGGTCAACAGCCGCGCTTTGCGAGTTCACGGCAGCAACCGGATCAGGCAGTTGACGCGCCGCAGCACCGACAACACGACCGGCCTCAAGCTCAGGACCCGGCTGGCGCAGCGCGGCATCAACTTCCAGCCCGCTGCCCTGCAGCTTCGATTCTGGCTGCAACAGCACTTGAAACTGCGGGCGTTTTGCCAGCCATTGCGTACTGGCGCGCTGGCTCACCGGGTCGCCTTGCCAGCGCATCCACAGGGCACGAACTTGCTCAATGGTTCTGGGGTTCAGGTCTGTCGTGCGATGCGTCGGCGTCGGCTGATGCGCTGATGACGCAAACGCCGGCGCCGGACCGGGCGCCACGCCTGCCAAGCGAGCAATGTGCGACCAGAACCAGGCGCGCGGGTTGGTGCGCTGCACCGGCCAACCAAGCGCGGCGTCGAGCCACGCGGCCACGGCGTCGTCCCAATCCTGAAACCAGACGGCCGGGGCCTGGTCGGCACCGGCTTGACGACCGTTGCAGGCTTGCGCCACGGCATTCTGGCAAGCGGCTTCGACAACCCCGGCCCAGCCCGGCGCCTGGGCACTGGCACCGCTGACATGCAGCTTGCGCACCAATACAAGGCGCTTTGGGGGTCCGATGTGGGCGCAGCGCAGCGCATCTTCAATGCGCTGGCGCCAGATCGGCGTTGCTGGCCCGGCGCCAGCCGCCACACGAACCCGCGCATGGCCGACGTGCAGCAGGCGGCGCGGGTCTTGGGGCCAGGCGTCGGCTGACATGATTGACTGCTGCTCAAGGTCAGCCGGCTTACCGGGCCGCCAGCGCCATGCTGCTGAACGCAGACAGCGCCGCGCCGGTGGTGCTCGGGCTCAGATGAACAACGGCGTCGGCCTGCAGTGTCGGCACCGTGTCGGCAGCCTGGATGACGCGCGCCACCACACGCCCGGGCGCCACGTCTTGCACCACGGCCTGGGCCACGCCCTGCCCCAGCGCCACCTGCATGCCCACTCGCACCGCAGCCAGGGCGTCCACATTCAGTTGAATCAGGGTTCCCGGCAGCGGACGCACCGGGTAGGACAGACGCGCCGGAATCAGCGCCCGTACCGGCGCGTGGCTGGCCAGCAGGATGATCACGCGCACCAGGTCGTCCATCAGTCGAACCGCTTCGTTGCTGCTCGCGTCGATGCGCGAGAACAACCAATCGACCATGTCTTGCATGCCGCGCCAATCGCTGTAGTCGAGCCCCAGGCTGTGGTCGCCAAACTGCGCCAGCACGCTGAGCTGGCGCAACGATGGCGCCACGTCGAAACTTGACAACTGGAGCGCCCAGGTCAGGCGAATCGCCGGCGGCACCTGGCCCAGGCTGCGATGCAGGCAGGCTGACACGCGCGCGATGTCGTCGAGCTCGCCACTGGCGCCCAGAGTGCGCGAAGAAAGAAACAGATCGCTGACCGCCACATGCGTCAGCGCCTGGATTGACAGCTCGCTCCAGGCCAGGGTTGCGAGGTTGGCCGATTGCGGCGCCTGCTGCAGCACCGTGCTGGCGTGTTGCAGGCCGATACTCAGGAAGCTGTAGTGCAGCGATTGCACCGCGCCGGCGACACCGCTTTGCGTGCGGTCAACCGCAGCTGCACTTTGCGCCAGGCTGGTGCTGCGCACAATAGCGTGGTCAAAGGCCGTGCGCAGCAGGCCGGACAGCTCATCGCGGTTATCGATCGACAGCAACAGCTCGGACAAGCGGTTGAAGTGGCGCGCCGGTAAATTACGCAGCGCATCGACCATGCTTTGCAGTTCCGCTGGAATGGCGTGCGTGTCACCGCGGCAAGCCGGCACCGGTGACACATACAAACCGGTTTCAACGCTGCGCACCGGCAGATCATCCAGATGATCTGCCAGGCGAGGACGACGAAACACCACATACGGCACCTGCGCCAGCACACCCTTGCGGTGCTCGATCAGCGCTGCGATGCGTTGCCGTTCTTCAGCCAGCAACGAACGGGCGACGCCAAGGTCGTGCCGAATTTCAGCCAGATTGTTGTTGAGCCGGTCGATTTGGCTGGCGGCGCGCTGTTGCAGAGTTTGCAGGCGCAACAACGCGGCCTGGGCCAGATCACGCAGGCGCCGATACGACTCGACCAGACCCTCGACGCCGCGCAGGAAACGGATACTGTTGTCGACAGCGTCAATGCCCTTGCGGAAGTAATCGGCTTCGAACTTGATGTCGGTATCAAGATGGTCGACATTGACCAGGTTGGCACCAGCCGCCTGCAATTGGCCGACGGTCGCTACCACCTGTCCGGCAGTTGTGGTCTGGTAGCCAAACACCGGTAGCGCAGCGATCGGCAGCGCGAGCTCGGCAAGCTGCGCCACGGCATTGTCGACGGACGCCGTTTTGCCAATCGCAGCGGCACTCCAGGCGTCCACCACGACCGGCGTTTTCAACCGCTCGCCGAGCGTGACGCTGTTCTGGCTGAGGTTGAAGTTGCTGGCAGCGGCGACCACTTCAGCCGAAGGCGGCAGCACCTTCTGCGTGATGGCAGCCGCTACGCTGGCGCTCACATCAAGGCTGGACGCCAGGCGATCCTGGACTGCCAGTGTATCGGTACCGACACCGCTGATCACACCGACTCTGCTGACAGCGCCGATCGCTGCCACGCTTTGAGCCGCACCTGGAGTGAATCTGACCGCCGCGGCAGGCCGCACCGCTGCGCTCAGCACGGCGCGCTGTGCAGTCAAGCTGACAGCAGTGAACGCGACCCGCGGCGCGGCAGCGACCGGTTGCGCAGCGGTCGCGGCCGCAGTCGGCGCTGCCGGACTGACCGCGGTGTTGGCCGGCGCCGCTGTGGTGGCTGCCTTGTTCAGGTAATCAGTGAGCTGCTGGCCGGTGGCGTAGCTTGAATCGCTGCGGGTAACGATATCGGCAATGCCGGGCGAAGTGAGCAACCGGTTGGCATCATCTTCTCCAAGCAAGCGGGAGCGCAAACGGTAGAGATCAACACGTGAGCGCAAGAATCCGAACTCGACGAGGTCATTCGAGGCCCGGCTCTTGTGGTCCAGCCGGTCAATGATGCGCGCCAGACCTTCGTGCAAGGCGCGCTGGTTCGGTATCCGCATGACGCCGCTGGGCACCGTGCTGCCCACGCTTTGCAGCAACTCCGGCAAGGCCGGGTTGCCCTGGCCTTGCGTCTTGAGGGCTGTGACGTCGGTGAGTTCGTGCGAAGTCAGCGCAGCGTCGATCGAAAAACCATCGAGCACTGCCCGCGGTTCATCATTTTCACGCTGGTCATCCCATGGCCAGGCCGCACCAACATCACCAGCCACCGGCGCCAGCGACCCGGCACCGACGTGGGTGACGGCGCCTTGTGGCAGGGTCTCGCCAACCCAATGACGCTCGCGATCGGCACGCAGCGCACCGGCATGACCCCAGCGCACCCGGTTGCCGGCGGCACCGCAAACAGTGCCAAAAACCAGGCCTTCCAGCACCACTTCAGCCGCATTCGGCGCGATGAACGAAGCGTCAACTTCCAGCCGCAGCCACAGGCCGGGCTGGCTGTCTTGGGTCGCCGCGCCGGCCACCACCACCGCGGCCGGCAAACTGCCGGCGAATTGCAAAGGTTTGCCGGCTGGGCCATTCACAACCGGTTCGGGCGCGCCGGGCGTGCCCCACCAGAACACCGACCCGGGCAGCATGACGGCGCTGTCGAGCACCGAACCGGCTGCGCTACCGGCGGGCAGCACGCTGTTGCGCAGCAAGGCCTGCAGCAACAGGTAACGCGGCGGCTGGCTGGCGTCGATTTCAACATAGGCCATCAGCTTGTCGCCGGGCGTCAGCAGCAAAGTGTCCTGCGCCGACTCGAAACCGTGCGCTTCAAGATTGGTAGATTGCGCTTTGCCACCGTCGTGCAGGCGTGGGAAGAAGTTGGCGGCATTGAAACTGCGGCCATCGAAACGCTCGTCATCGAGTCCGAGCGGATCGTTGACGGGGCGCTCGGGCCAGACGCCCGATATTGCATGGGCCAGCACGTCGTAGCGATGCTGCCAGCCGGCGCGCTCGCGCAGAGCCCGGCTGCGGCGACTTTGAAGATCGCCAAGGGTGAGCGCGAAGAGTGGATCAACCGGCTCATCCAGGCGCAGCAGATTGTGATCGAACTGGGCCGCCGGCACCGGCACCAGCAGCTCGATCTGCTCGGCACGCGCCAGGCTCAAGGGGCCCAGGCGAGCCGACTCGGCGACCAGCGTTTCAACCATGTCATCGCTCACCACCTGGGCGCTGACGCTCCACGAAGCGGGGAAGACGCTTTGCCGCGCCTGTTCAAAGTTGACCACCGAGGCCGGTAACAAACCGGCTGGCGGCAGGCGGTCGAACTGACGCGGCAGGTTGGCAGCGCTCAGCTGATCGGGCGGCAGCTCGGCCAGATGTTCGGACAGCTGCAGCACTTGCGCTTGCGCCAGTGGTTCGTTCAATCCGGCGCCAACGGCGCCACGCAAGAGGATGCTGCGTGCGCGCAAGCCGCCGCCCTCGCGCACAACTGCCTGCCGGTCCAGAAACGCCAGGCGGCCACTGGCCAGATCGTCAAAGCCAGCTAGCGCAATCGGCAAACCCAGAGCCTGCCAGGGCCAGGCTTGCCCGCTCGATTCAGCATCGAAGACACGCCACGCCAGTCGATTGCGCCAGGCCGCGTCGCGCCCCGGCAATGGTCGATCGCGGTGCGGCCAAAAGACCCATTCAAAGCGCAAGGCATCTTCGAACGCTAGTCGTTCAGAAGCCGGGTCGGTGTCGTCATGACAGGGGCCACCGACATTCGGGCTGAGATCGCGCAGCAGGCTGATGGGCCGGGCAATCAGTACCGCGACGTTGGCCAGGCCACGCTCGGCGAAATGGGTCGCCAGACCGCTAAGGGTCCAGTCGGGCTGATTCTTTAGCGTCAGCCGATCCGCATCGGTCCACACCGGACCGGCCAGTTCCAGGCTCTCAAACGCCACCGAAATCAGCTGGGCCGGCAAATACGCCGGTGCCGGCAACACCACGTCTTCACCTTGGGCCAGACCAATGCCGGCTGAAATGTGGATGCGCGCGCCAGCCTCGCTACCCTGAACATACGGCGTCTCGAAGCCGCTCACCACACCGCTGGCCAGTGCCCGAAGCAAGGCGCTGGTGCGCTGGCTGCGGGCAGCCTGCTCGTCTTGCAAAACTTGCGGCGTCATTACGCGGCCGACGGCAAAGCGTGCACGTTTGAGGGCCGATTCGGTATCGACGCGCAGCGCCATGGTTGGCGCCACGCCGAGCGCGACTTCACCCGGCAGCGGTCGGAAGGTTTCGGTCACTTGCATTTGGAGCTCCTGATGCCAGCGCTGCGCTTACTTGACCAGCGCGGCAATGTCGGCGCTTTTGTTGGCTTGCGCCAGTTGCAACAGCTTTTGACTCAGCGCCGCGACAGCTTCGTCGGGCAAGTCGGCTGCCATGCGGTCAAGCTGCGGCACAACGCGCGACTGCGCGATGGCTTGCACCGCCGCCACTTGCTGCAGCGCCGGCTCGGCCGCGAGTACGCGTTGCCATCCTTCACCAAGGCGATCGCTGCCAAAACGCTGACTGATAGCGACGGCGTCCTCGTGCCCGATGCTGCCAACGCCGGAAGCCACAGCGGCCTGGCTCACTTCAGCCAGCGCAGCGCGACGCAACAAATCGGAGACTCCGAGCACGCCGGTTTGCAAAGTCGCTCCGATGCTCAGACGCGGTGAAGCCAGCACATTGAGCAGTTCGGCGCGCGTCAGCAGCGGGCTCTTGCTGGTCGCCGTATTGAAGCTGGCAGCGGCGGCGTCGGCAGCCAGGCGTTTTGCCAACTCGTCGTCAAGCTGGCCGGCCGTGCCCGACAGGCGCAAGGTGTAGCCCGACACCTCCGAACTGTACGGCAATTGTCGGCGCCGCATGTAGAAAAACATGCCGCCATGATTGGCTTGGGCCACACTCATTGCGGCGTCGAAGGCTCGCTTCCAGGCCGCATCAAGCGCCTGCGCCGGTGGTGTCAGCGGCGGGAATACCGGCATCAGCGCAAGGTCCGGCGAGTTGCCGAGAGGGCGCGTCAGCAGCGGCGCCCGCATGCCGCCCAGTTGCACCAGACTGGCCAGCGGGGAACGCGTCGCGGTGCGGGTCGGCATGGCAAGGCGAATCGGACGCCGCGCACTGTTGAGGTTGCGCCGGATGTCTTCCAGCTGTGAACGCGGCACTGGCGCCAGAATCACCAGCGCCAGATGCTCGAGCGTAGCGGCATCGGAGCGCAAATCAATCGGCGGCAGGTCCAGGCCTTCGTCCACCAAAACCGGCAATTCGTCTTCGGCGACAAAACTGAATTCAACATCGGCGCCGGGCGGAAAGTAGCTCTGGCGCAAGCCAGCTTCAAAACCCTGCTCCCAGTCAATCGACGCCGCTGGCAACGGACCAACGGGCGGCAGTACAGAGAATACCTGCGAGGCCAGGAACGGGCCGCTGGCCGCGACCTCGGACAACTGCTGGCTGTATTGCGTGAACCAGGCTTCCAGCACGGCGCGCGGACGCGGGTTCAGCGTGACGGCCAGGCCTGATTCGGTACCCACCTCACGCCGCGCCAGTTGCTCGTCGAGCCATACCAGCTGGCCGCCTTGAAACTGCAGCAGCGCCAGCGGCAAGGCGTCCTGCAAGGCCGTGTCGCGGCTGCGCTCAAAGAATACCTCGCGTGCCACCTGCGCACGGCGCTGGGCCGGCGTCGCGCTGGCCGGACTGCGGTCGGTGTAGGGCACCAGTGTGATGGCGACGGCTTCGATGGTGTCACCGTCACGCACGCTGCGGGTGCCGTCCAGCGTGGTCGGGTACGACGCCACCGGGTTCGATGAATATTCAACCGGGCGCAACGCCAGCACGAACAGGCCGCTGCGCAAACGCTGCGCTGTCGTCGTGGCCCGAGGCTGGCTGCGCAGCCCGAGTTGCAGCTCGACGCGCTGCTGCACATCAAGGTCGTTGAATGCAACGAAGTGCGGCCCGGGTGGTGCCAGCGCCACCAGCTCGCCACTCGGTGTCAGGCCATGGCCGGGTGTGATGTTGACGCCCGGTTGCGCGTTGAGCAGCGCCCGGCTAACGTTCAGCCCACTGATGATGCCGCTGCCCAGCGCCCGGCCAAGGTCGGCCAGGCGATTGCGCACGTACTCCTGATCGGCAGTCAGGTCGGCTGCCGTCAAAAAGCGGCCGTCGAAATAGAGCGGGCGGGTGCGCCCCGGTGTGATGACGATCTCGCCTTCGTTGAGCTGGCTGGCCAGTGCCGCCCTGGCTTCTTCGGTAGCGGCCTCAACGCTCAAGCGGGCGGGGAATAGTGTGTCTCGTGCCATGGCAATCTCCCGTGCAAAGTCAAATGGGG
>JANXLW010000428.1 GCA_025354965.1 Betaproteobacteria bacterium | reverse complement strand
TGGCCCGGCGGTTTTTGGCGCAGCAACCGCATTGACCGACGCCAACCTCTGGAAAGTGATCTCACCCAAAGCCGCTAGTTGCACGGCTTGCCACGACTCGATCACAGCCATCACGCACGTGCAAAACTTTGGCGGTGGCACGTTTGGCGACAGAACTCAAGCCGACGTCACCACCGTGCCAAGCAGCACCAGTTTGCCACGCGAAACCTGTGACGATTGCCATGCCAGCGGCGGCTCCAAGAGCGTGGACATCGTCCACGGTCAGAAATAACCGTGGACTATTTGAAGGGATTCGGGATGCGTATCAAGCGTTTAACCGCCATCTTCGGGCTTTGCCTGTTTGGGCTGCTCGGGCCAGCCTGGAGCGCCGGGGAAACCGGCGCGGCGCTGTGCGTTACCTGCCACGACGAAGAAGACCTGCCGGACATGAGCCGCTCGGCGCACGGCTTTGCCGTCGACAAGCGAGTGCCGGACTGCATCACCTGCCACGGCCCCAGCCCCACGCATGCCAAGAAGCCCGCCGATGTCAAGGAACGGCCACACCCTGACCGCATGTTCATCCGGCAATTTGCGCTACCTGCCAACGAGCGCAGTGCGGTCTGCCTGACCTGCCACGCCAAGGACCCCAAGCGCGCATTGTGGGCTGGTAGCCAGCATGACAGCGCTGACCTTGCCTGCAATTCCTGCCACAAGATACATGCCAACCGCGACAAGATTTTGAACAAGGCAACCCAGACCGAGGTTTGCTACACCTGCCATAAGCAGCAGCGCGCCCAGATGAACCGGCCATCGCACCATCCGGTTCCCGAGGGCAAGATGAACTGCTCTGATTGCCACAACGTGCATGGCTCGGCCGGGCCCAAGCTGGCAAAACGCGACAGCATCAACGCCACCTGCTACACCTGCCACGCCGAAAAACGCGGCCCCTTTGTGCATCAGCATGAACCGGTCGCCGAAGACTGCACCAACTGCCACAACGTGCACGGCAGCAGCGTCGAGGGCATGCTCAAGGCGCGTGCCCCCATGCTGTGCCAGCAATGCCATACGCCGCATGCGGCAGGTGGTATCGGCGCCGTCGGTGTACCTAACCCCGGCAGCAGTGGCAAGAACGTCGCCAACCTGTGGCAGGGTCGCAGCTGCCTGAACTGTCATACACAGGTTCATGGCTCCAATAATCCGTCGACCACCAATCCGACGCCACAGCTCATGTTGCGCTGAAGTACGGAGAACCACCATGACCACTTCCGTTTTTTCATTTGACATGCACAAAACCGTGATCGCAATTGCGGTCAGCGCCGTCTGCTTTGCCGCGCAAGCCCAGACCGAGGGTGCCCAGACCACCGTGAGCATTGGCCTTGGCGCCGTCACCGGCTCCAGTGCCGACCGTGCGCAGTTCGGCCAATACAACGGTTTGCACACTGATCGCAACGTGATTGGTGTCGCCGACATCGACTACAGCCTGCGCAAGGTAGACGCTCCGACCTGGGTTCAGTTTGAGGGTGGCAACCTGCTGGGTGACTCGCGTGAACTGCACCTGGTCTGGAAGAACCCCGGTAGCTGGAAACTCAGCGCCGATTATGGCGAGCTGACACGCTACAACCCGTACACCGTTAACACCGGCCTGCTGGGTGCAGGGTCAACGACGCCGCAAGTGGTACCCCTGCTGGCCGGGACCGGCACGGATTACGATTTGAAAACCAAACGGACCGGGCTCGGTATCGGTCTGGCAAAATTTATCACCCCGGCCCTGCAATTCGAGCTTGATCTGAAAAGCGAAAAGAAGGAAGGCGCACGGTTGTCCGGTATCGGCATGAACTGTCCCTCGGTGATCGCACCGACCTGTGGCGCCAACACCGGCTGGGCGCTTCTGATGTTGCCCGAACCGATCAATGCCCGACACACGCAAATCGACGCCCGGCTCAGTTACGCCCTGGAAAAGTTGCGCTTCAACCTGGGCTACTACGGCTCGATTTATCGCAATGCCAACGACACGTTGAACCCCAATGTACCTGGCAGCTTGAACAGCAACGCGGCGTTGATCGGCATCCTGAACAATCCGGTGGCACTGGCCCCCGACAACCAGGCACACCAGTTTGATTTGAGCGGCAGCTACGATTTCACGCTAACCACCCGCGGCACTTTCAAGCTGGGCTACGCCACCGCCACGCAGAATGCTGACTTTGCCAGTGCTGGCCTGAGCGGCGCTCCGGCCGGTGTCGGCAATCTGGGCGGTTTGGTCAACACCAGGTTGGCCAAGATTGGCCTGACGTCGCGCCCCATAGCCAAGCTGTCTTTGCTGGCCGATGTGCGCTACGAGGACAAGAACGACCAGACACCAATTGCCAGCTACAACCTCGAAGGCGCAGTACCGCCTTTACCCGCCGTCCCCTTCACTTACACCAACCGCGATCTTTCCAGTAAAAAGAGCAACGGCAAGCTGCAAGCCAACTGGCAGTTCAACAGCGACTACCGTGGCACGCTGGGTGCCGACTATGAAGCCATTGATCGTGGTCTCTACACCGCAACCAGCGCCGTGTCCGGCATCAACGCGCTGCGGCAAAAGACCAAAGAGACTGGCTTGCGCGCCGAGCTGCGCGGCCGCATGGCAGAGAACTTCAGCGCTACGGTGGGTGTTTCCAGCAACCGACGCGACGGCTCCAACTGGTTGAAGGACAACAGTGGTTTAGGCCTTACTGAAGTCACCAACCCGGCCGACCCGGTCACCGGCTTTTTGCCGACGGCGATCTTCATGCCCACACTGGCTGATCGCCAGCGCAACAAGGTCAAGCTGTTTGCTGACTGGCAGCCCAGCGAAAGCCTGACACTGCAGTTGAGCGCCGAAAAAGGGTCCGACAAGTTCAACACGCCCAGCGTCTACGGACTGCGCGACACCGGCATGAACCAGCTCAGCATCGATTGGGGTTACACCCTGTCCGACAACTGGGCCTTGAACGGCTATGCGTCACGCGGTGTGCAGACCTTTAACCAGGCCCGTCCGGCGGGCTACGTGATGGCGTTTGACAACACCAACCTCGGTGCCAGCATCGGCTTCACCGGCAAGGCCAGCAGCGCCCTGCAAGTCGGTGGCAATCTGACCTATGTTGGCGACAAGAGCGTCTACGCCCAGACGCTGGACGCCACCGCCGATGCCTATAGCGTCAATCTGCTGGCCACCAGCGGCGGCTTGCCAGATGTGGTGTACCGCCAGACTGGCTTGAAACTGTTCGGCAAATATACGCTCGATAAATCGTCCACCGTGCGGGTTGACCTTGTGCACCAGCGCTACAGCGTGAACGACTGGGCCTGGACCGGCTTCAGTTATTCGGATGGCACCACGGTGACGCAAAAGCCAACCCAGAGCGTCGGTGTTATCGCGGTGACCTACAGCTACCAGTTGCCGTAGTCGGTGCTGGCACGCGCGGTTTACCACTTCTTGAGCTAATTTTCAGGCAAATGATCAAGCCAACAGATGGCCTTTTGCAGATATATTGGGTTGACTGTTGACGAAAGGTGATACTGTCTGGAGCAGGCACTATTTATGAAACCCTCTGAAGCGCTCCAGCTACATCGTGAAGATATTCGTCGCATTGTTGAAAAAAATAATGCAGCCAACCCTCGTGTGTTTGGATCGATTGTCCATGGCGAGGATACAGACGACAGCGACTTGGACCTTCTTGTAGATGCCATCGACGGCAAGACAACACTGCTCAGCCTCGCCAGAATCCAGCTTGCCATACAGGCATTGACTGGCACCAAGACTGACGTCTTGACTCCTCTTGATTTGCATGAACGCTTCCGTGCCCAAGTTGTGATGGAGGCTCAGTCGGTATGAACGGTAAAGCAAGACGTATCCCGGACTGGCTCAATGACATCCGGGAAACGATAAAGAACATTCGCGCCGACATTGGCACCTTGACGAAGCCCGAGTTCCTCGATGATGGAAAGTCACAGCGCGCCGTAATCAAAGGTCTTATAGATATAGGCGAGGCTGCCAACAACATCATGAAACCGGCACCTGGGTTGAAGCACGTCAACCCCGATGCGTGGCATCACCTCGATGACGTCTATGCGATGCGGATTCGTTTGACGCACACATACCATAGGACCAACCCAAACATCGTTTTTGATACTGTACGAACCGATCTTCCAGACTTGGAGCGAATTCTGGACAGCATCAAGGCTACAGAAAACGACGGTGTTATCGCGGTGACCTACAGCTACCAGTTGCCGTAGTTCTGCCGGACCCCGGCAGGTAAATGCCTGTTGGGCGAAACCCTATGTGTGGGCAGCCCGCGCCAGAGCGTCGGCAGCCCATTTGTTCAGACTCAATCCGCTGGCCTGGGCTGCTATCAGGGCAGCCCTGTGAATCTCGGGAGCCACGCGCAACATCACTTTGCCTGATGCCGGCTTTTCAGCGGGTTTGCACAGCTTGGCACATGTTTCCAGGTAGTCATCAACCGCTTGTTCAAAGGCGCTACGCAACTCCGCCACGTTGTCGGCATGAAAACTCACACTGTCGCGGATGCCCAGCAACTTGCCAACAAGAATGTTGTCACGCTCATCAAACTCAACTCTTGAGATGTAGCCCTTGTAGGTCATGGTATTCATGGTGTTACCCCTATCAATGTTAAAAATGCTTGCGCTTCTTCTACTTGGTACGCCTTGGCTTCCTTGGTCGGGTGCGGGCGGTGGAAACTGGCAACTGATGTGCCGTGAACAAAGCGCACGCGCGAACCGTTGCCTTCAATCACAGCGCATCCAACACCCACCAACAGTGATTCAATTCGGGCCCATTCCAGCGAGACCGCTGTGGGCTTTGCAAAAACCGCTGCCAATGTCTTGCGATGTTTGCTGTTCATGAGTTCAATGGTAGCAAGGACACGATGAATTTGCAATCACTATTTGATATCAAACATAGCGCCTCCTGGCCTGGCGCACATGGATCGCAGTTTGAAGCGTTCTGCTTAGAATTTAATTCGCCAGCTCCCGGACTCGCGGACCAGAAAATACCTTTCCCCACGTGCTCCAAGTTTGATCTAGGACAAACCAGATACCGACACCGCCATAGAGAATCGGTCGCTGTAAAGTGTGTGTAAAGTGATGTAAATTAAGACTTAAGGAGTCTGCTGTGAAATATTTCGATCAGTCAAGTAAGAATCGACCGTCCCCCCACTGGACCAAGCTGGCTGCGGCAAGCTTGCTCGCAGTCGCTGCCCTGGCGGGTTGCGGAGGCGGTAGTACCGGCTCCCCTGGCCCGGCAGGCCCTCCAGGCGTTGCTGGCGCTCCTGGTGCCCCTGGCAACAACGGTCTGGATGGCACCAATGCCATACCTGTGGTGCGAATTGCCAGCAACACGGTAGCCTCTACCGACGTGGCTGCTGCAAACTGGAAAGCACTGGCGCCAACCGTCGCGATTACAGGCGCAACGATTGCCACCACGCCAGTTATCAAATTCACAGTCAAAGACTCCTTGGGCAATCCCATCGTAGGCCTTGGTAACCGTTCCCAAAGTTCTTCAGCTACCATGCCGGCCCTCACCAATTTGGCCTTCACCCTGGCCAAGCTGGTACCCGGCACCAACAACCAACCCAGCAAGTGGGTCAGCTATCTGGTGACCGCTCCGGCCAATGTTACACAAGCAAGTGGCACCGTTGCCGCTACCGCCGCATGCAACAACGTTGCCGCAGTTCCAGCTGTTCCTGCCAGTGGTGCGACACCCGCAGTACCCGCAGTGCCAGCGGTAAACGCCACCTGGTGCGGTACCTACCCAACCTCCGACGCCCAGGGTACGCTGGTTGACAATGGTGATGGCAGTTACCAATACACCTTTAAGCGCGATGTCACCCAAGCCAAAGCCACTGTGGCCAGCTTGCCCGACACGACTGATGGTCTGTCCAAGAAAGCCGATCTGGGTGACCTCACCTACGACGCAACCTTGACGCACCGGGTTGGCATTCAGCTCGGCGGCGCCGCCCCCGGCACCGGCTCCAACCTGATTGACACCACCAGCGCAACAGGCTTTCTGCCAGTTGCCTCGGGTGCCCCGGTTTCGGTCAGCATGGTCAACACCGGCAATGCCTGGTATGACTTCCGGCCGGACGGCGGATCGCTCACCGACAAACGCAATGTCGTCGTGCTGGACTCTTGCAGCGCCTGTCACCAGGGCAAGGTCCTGGCGCACGGCAGCCGCAAGGATCCCAACTACTGCGTGACCTGCCACACGGATCAGATCAGATACACCTTCAGCCAGGAAGCCACCAGTACCAATAATGGCCTGACCCTGACTGGAACGACCCGTCCGACCACAGCCGTGGTTGACGGCAGAGCGCTGGGCAACTTCCCCAACATGATCCACAAGATCCACATGGGCGCGGAACTGGTCAAACAAGGTTATTTCTTCAACGCTGCCGGTGAAGGCCTGTTCAATGAAGTGAAATACCCGCAGGATCAGCGCAACTGTACCAAGTGCCACAGTGCCAGCGGCCCGAACCCCACGGCCCAAGGCGACAACTGGTTGAACGTCCCCAGCATTCTGGCTTGCGGCGCTTGCCATGACGGCATCAAGTACTCTGATGGCACCGGCAAGACGGTAGCTGGCGCAACCACTGGACACGGCGGTTGGGCTCTGACCGGTCCCGCTTCGGCAGATCCAACTTTGTGCGGTACCTGCCATGCACCTGCCGGCGTCGCTTTTGTTCACACCCCGGTGACACCGCCTAACGCTGCCAACTCCCTCCTTTTGGGTGGTACCAACGCCAACACCAATGCTGCTTCGATTGCCTCGAACAGCGCCAACCTGCCGGCTGGTGCCATCAAGGTGACCTACAACATCAAGAGCGTGTCCAGGAATGCCAGCAAGCAACCCGTGATGGTCTTCCAGATGCTGCAGAACGGCACTGCAACGGCTTTCAACACCTTTGTCAAGGCCGGTGCGGTTGCGACCAATGCAGAATTGGCAGCACAGGAAATCTGGACCAACTTCATGGGTGCCCCCAGCGTGTACTTTGTGTTCTCGGTACCGCAGGACGGCATTACAGCCCCGGCAGACTTCAATGCCTCGGCTTCCAGCTACCTCAGAAGTTTGTGGAACGGTTCTGCTTCAGGCACCAGCGCAGGCACACTGACTGGCCCTGACAGCAGTGGCTACTACACCGCAACCCTGACCGGCGTGACCATTCCGGACACTGCCGTGATGCTGACCGGTGGTTTGGGCTACAGCTACAACGTCACCAGCAGTCTGCCGCTGACGCAGACCAATCTGATCTCCTATCCGGTGGTGGCAGCAACGGCGACTTCGGGTCTGACCGCCAGCATGCCGAACAAGACGGGTGGCCTGATCGTTATTGCGCCAGATGTGCAGAAAGTTGCCACCGGATATACCGGACGCCGCGCGATTGTGGAAGACGCACGTTGCAACAATTGCCACCAGGAACTGGGTGTCTTCACCGCAGAAGCCTTCCATGCCGGCCAACGCAATGATGGAACCACCTGCTCGTGGTGCCACAACCCGAACCGGACCAGTTCCGGCTGGAGTGCTGACGCTGCCAGCTTCGTCCATGGTATCCATGCTGCGTCTGTTCGTACTGACAAGTTCACTTGGCATGCGGTCTCCGCACTGGATGGGTTCTGGTCGATCGGTTATCCGGGTGTGGTGAACAAGTGCGAAGCCTGCCATTTGCCTGGCACTTACGACTTTGCGGCATCGGCTAACGCCGCTGCAGTGCCCAACAGGCCCTACAGGACCGTGGCGACTGGCATATTCCCTGCCAGCGGAGAAAGCATAACCCTTAACACAAAGGTGAATTCGGGGAACAATGGTTGTATCGCTGCGACCTCACCGTCCGTGGGTGACGCACTGTCTGCTTTCAGTCTGTCACCCTACGTCACTCCGTCCACTGCGGGTGCCGTTACGGCATATGGCATCGGCTTTGGAGCGAACTTCAGCAGTGCAACGACCTACGGCTGCAAACCGGATGGCACGTTCTACTCGCTCTTACCTGGGGCAACTATCCAGGCGGACGGCAACAGCTTGGTGAATTCACCCATCACCACGGCTTGCGTTTCGTGCCACGACAGCAAATTGGCGCAAGACCACATGAAGCGTGAAGGCGGTTCGATTTACGCGCCACGCAGCACAGCCCTGGCCCAAGGCGAAGGGTGCATGGTGTGCCATGCCACCGGTAAGGTAGCCGACATCAAGTTGGTGCACTCCAACTAGGGTGCAATCGGGACAGAGATTGACCGGTTGCGGTACGCCGTAACCGGTTGTCTCAGACAACAGCTAACCCGGATGTGGCAACATATCCGGGTTATTTATTTTTAAAGTTGAAGGAATTTATGAAGACCCGATTTATTGCACTTGCTTTGTCTGTCACTGGTTTGCTGAGCGCTGCCAATTCAAGCCTTGCGGCAGACAACAAAGCCAACGCGCCGCAGCCGGCCGCCAGCAAGGCGGTGGCAAGTAAAACCAGCGCAAAGCCGGTCGGCAAAGCATCCGCCAGCAAATACAAGGCCGACCCCAATATCAAGCTGGTCAACCTCAACGCTGCCACTCGTGAAGAGTTGATGAAATTGCCCGGCATCAGCGCCGTTGAAGCCGACAAGATCATTGCCGCCCGCCCCTACGGCAGCAAAGGTATGCTGGTCAGCAAGAATGTTCTAAGCACCGAACAGGCAATGCAGATCAAGGATCTGGTTGAGGCCGGCAAGACCTATAAAGACGCCAAGAAAAATGCGGCGCTGTACAACACCAAGAAGTAACTCAAGTCGCGTGACCAGCAAGCTGGCACGTCGACAGAAAACAAGTGATCAGCACCCAGTTGCAAACAGCTTGCAGCTTGCAGCGCATCGGGCGTCTTCAGCCCATGCTTGACTCGAATCGCTGCTGCAAGTTCGACCACTTCCTTACTCAGCTCCACCCATACCAGGTCAGTGCGAGCAAAGAATTTGTCGAACGCAGCCAAGGTGGCATTGTCATTCGATTTCATGGGGCCAACATGGCACTGCAGCCACGCCAGGCGGGACACAGCAGCGAGCATATCCGGGTGTTTTTTGGCAGCGGCCGCTAAATTACTGCGCACTTGAGTCGAAGAAGGCAATCACCAGGCACGCTCTACTTTAAGAGCGGCGTCGATCTGCTCTTTGCTGCGCTTGCCCATCGTCGGCTGTGAAAGCAGCCATTGCATGGCAGTTACGCCAGACGAATTTACCAATTTTTGGTTGGTGAGACGCTGATACTCCTCCTCTGCGAGGACAACAGCGGCCATCTTGTTTCGCCTGATGATGTGCACCGGACCGCGGCGCAAGCCATCGTCGATTGCAGCCATGCCACGGCGCTTGATTTCAGCAATCGTGATCGTATTGTGGTTCATCATGGTAATCTCTTAACAGCATGGAAAGATGGTGAATGATACCAATATCAGTACTGTTAACAACGAACATTTGTGCTGTTCGCCGCGCCAATTAGTGGTGACCTCTGGGCATTGAATTACCTTTTTTTGCCTGTCAATCGACCGACCTCAAGACTGGTCAAGTTCCGGCGGGCCAATGACTTGCGGGGCTTGCAACTTGCCGCCGAATTTGCTTTAGATCAAATCTAATGCAAGTAGCGCCTTGGCCTTCAGTAAAAACAAAATCGGCTGATAAGATGCACCCATGATTTGCGCCATCGTCTGCGGTGCGTAGCGGTGTGCAAAGCTGCCCAAGTGGCACTCGGCCACATATTTATTTTCTTTGAAGGATTACCAGAATGAAGATTCTCTCGACCTTGCTCGTGGCCGCCGGCCTGATGACCGCATCGTTTGCTTATGCTGCAGTAGATGCCGATGCGGCGCAAGCCCTGCTGAAAAAGAGCGACTGTTTCAAGTGCCACGCCGTTGACAAAAAGAAAGACGGCCCGCCGTTCAAGGAAACCGCGAAAAAATACAAAGGCAAGGCTGATGCTGAAGATAAATTGACAAAGCACATTACCCTGAGCCCGATGATTGAAATTGACGGCAAGAAGGAAGAACACAAGGCGATCAAGAGCAAAGACGCGGCCGAGATCAAGAATGTTGTTCAGTGGATCTTGTCGCTGTAATTGTTTGACGACTTGATACGCATCGCGGCACACACGTCAGAACAGCTGGGTGCCTTGATGCGTGTTTTCTTTGGAGGAACGGCAAATGCCTAGAAGAGTTATCGCAAAAGCGCGAAGGCTGGTCGCCAGCAAGAAAAGCATTGTTGTGTTGCTGGCCGGGTTTGCCATTGGCTTCATTGCTTTGAGCCTGTTCGGCACGAGCATGATTTATACCGGCACGGAACAATTTTGTGCCACCAATTGCCACGAGATGGCAAATAACAACACGCGTGAATATCGCGACACCATTCACGACAAGAATCGCACTGGTGTTCGGGCCACTTGTTCAGATTGCCACGTTCCTCACTCGCCGGTGCCTTTGTACATTGCCAAGATGGGTGCACTCAACGACTTGTGGAGCCACCACGTGACGCACTCGGTCGATACGCCGGAAAAATTCGATGCCGCCCGCCAGATGATGGCGACGCGCGTCTGGACTTACATGAAGGGCAATGACTCGCGCGAATGCCGCTATTGCCACGATGAAGCCAAGATGGACCCTGAAAAGCAGTCCGCCATGGCCCAGACGCGCCATGCCAGGGCCAAGAAAGAAAAACTGACTTGTGTAGATTGCCATTACGGCATTGCTCACAAGGTGCCGGATGGACCGGGGCCACAGGAAATTGAAGTCGACAAGGCATTCATTTCCAGAAGCGCGATTTTCTAGGGCACGCATCATTGCGACGATTTCCACGCGCACCCGCTGTGGTGTGCGTACCAGAGGAGTAGGTTTAGATGTTGAAAATTACTGAAAAAATTCGCGCCTGGGGTGTCGGTCCCGGATCTCTTGTGGTGCTGTTTCTGGGCTTGATTTTGGGTGTAGTGTTCTTCGGCTCGGCTGGATCGTTTATGGTGTATGCCAACTCCGAGAAGTTCTGCGCCACATCCTGTCATGAGATGAGCTACCTGGCGGCGGAGCACAAGGACACGATCCACGACAAGAACCGCAGCGGCGTGCGCGCCACCTGCAACGATTGCCACGTTCCGCACGGTTACATCACGAATTACCTGGCCAAACTCGGTCTTTTCAATGATTATTGGGGGCACTTTGTTACGCACTCCATCGACACCAAGGAGAGGTTCGAAGGCAAGCGTTACGAGTTGGCAAAAAAGGTTTGGGCCTATATGAAAGAGACGGATTCCCGCGAATGCCGCCATTGTCATACCACTGCCAAGATGGATCCGGATAAGCAAACCGACAAAGCCAAAGCGCGACATGAGAAGCTTCGCACCGAAGGCCTGACCTGCATCGACTGCCACTTTGCCATTGCCCACACCGAACCTACCGGCCCGGGCCCGCAGGAGTTGAACGCTGCTACCTCAGCAAAAAAGTAAGCCGCCCTGAGCGGGTCTCTTTGAAAGGAACTACTGTGCTAATCGACTGCTATGAATGCAAGGCCAGGGTCAGTGACACGGCCGCAAGTTGCCCCCATTGTGGTGCCCTGCCAATCGACTCTGAAAAATCTTTGTCGGTCTCGGTGACGGATCTGGATATGAAGTTCAGTACCATTTTCTGGTTCATGATCAAAGCCACGTTCGCTGGCGTACCTGCGGTGATCGTCCTGTATACGGCTTTTCACGTGGCCAAGGGAATTCTGACTCCCCTCTTCGGTTTGTGAGCTCGTTGGCGCCTGCCTGGCGTCAATGAAGTGTGTCAAATTGTTCAGGGGACGATGTCTTTTGATCCAAGTCATATCTCTGTCAGTCTGTGTCAATTTGAGTAAAGTTGCGGTTTAAACTCGTCGCACTTATCTCGGAGGTTTTTTTCATGCAACTTGTGCGTTCGGCCTTGTGGGCCTTGTTTGTTTGCCTTGGGAGTGTGTTTCTGGCCCTTCCAGCAGGCGCCGCTCCAACCCCGACACCACCCCCGAATCTGGAAAACACAAGCTGTCTGACCTGCCACGATGGGAGAAAAGGCAAGCTTGAAGTACCCGGCGCGGAAGGCAAACCACGCGCGCTGCGCAGCATGGCGGCCGACAAGTTTGCCCAGAGCGTGCATGGCAATATGCAGTGTGTGGCCTGCCACACCGACATCGTCGACAACGCTGAAAAAGGCAATGCGCATGCCAAGAACCCTGCAGTTGAATTGAAAAAGGTCAATTGTGCGGGCTGTCACGAAGAGCTGTGGAAGCAGACCGTAGAACGTGGCAGGACCAGTGAGCGGCCGCGCCTGGGTGTGGTGGCCAAGAACATTGAGGCCTACAGAAAATCATTTCATGCGCGCCCCAGTTCGGATGACAAAACCAAACCCAATGCGGCTTGCGACAACTGCCACGATACGCACAGTTTTAGCGTTCCACAAAAAAATACGCCGCAATATACCCAGTGGCGCCTGAGCATCCCGACGGTTTGCGGAGCATCCTGTCACAGCGACCAGCTGGAAGCTTACCTGGGCTCGGTGCACGGCCAGGAAAACAGCAAAAAGATGTTGGCGCAAGGTGCTGTCTGCTCCGATTGCCATACTGCGCACTCGATCAGCAATACCTCGGGGGACGCCTTCAAACTGACCGTTTCATCGAACTGCGGCAATTGCCACGTTGAAAAACTTGACACCTACAAGGACACGTTTCACGGCCAGATCAGCACGCTGGGATACGCCTATACCGCCAAGTGCTACAACTGCCATGGCAGTCACCAGATCCTGAAGGTCAGCGACCCGAAATCGATGGTGCATCCGAACAACCGGATGCAGACCTGCCGCGCCTGTCACAACGCCAAGAAGGGCTTGCCCGAGGTACCGGCCGGCTTTGCCAGCTTCCAGCCGCATGGCAATGCGCATGATTTCAACAAGTACCCGCAGATCTGGGTTGCCTGGCAGATCATGGTGCAACTGCTGGTGGGCACCTTTGGCTTCTTCTGGTTGCATACGGCACTCTGGTTTTACCGTGAGCGCCAGGAGCGCAAAGCGCGCGCTGGCCAGCCGCACATCAAAACCGATTCGGTCCCGGCGCACCTGCGCGGCAAACATGTGCAGCGCTTTAGCCGGATCTGGCGTATTGCCCACCTGACTTTTGCGCTGAGCCTGATGGTGTTGACCCTCACCGGCATGCCCTTGTTCTACTCGGAAGTGTCGTGGGCGCCTGCGCTTATGAAGGCTTTGGGTGGGCCCCACACCGCGGGCATCATCCATCGGGTGGCTGCAGTCATCTTTGCCGGCGTGTTTTTCTGGCACCTGCTCTATCTGGTGTGGCGCATTGCGCGCGACTGGAAGAATTTCAAATTCTTCGGCCCCAACTCGATGATTCCAAATCTGCAGGACGGTAAAGACATGCTGGCCATGTTCAAGTGGTTCTTTGGCCAGGGTCCACGCCCGGTATTTGACCGCTGGACCTACTGGGAGAAGTTTGACTACTGGGCACCGTTCTGGGGCGTCACCATCATTGGCGTCAGTGGTCTGATAATGTGGTTGCCAAGCTTCTTCGGCGCCTTCCTGCCGGGCTGGATTTTCAACGTGGCGGCCATCTTCCACGGCGAGGAAGCATTCTTGGCGGTGGTGTTCCTGTTCACCGTGCACTTCTTCAACAATCACTTCCGTCCGGACAAGTTCCCGCTGGAAGTGGTGATGTTCACCGGCACCTTCTCGCTGGAAGAGTTCAAACATGATCATGGCGTCGAGTACCAGCGCCTGGTCGATAGCGGTGAACTTGAAAAATACCTGGTGGACGCACCTTCAGCCGGACAATTGGCCGCCTCCAAGGTTCTGGGCTTTACCCTGATCCTGATCGGGCTGACCTTGCTGACTTTGGTTGGGATCGGCTTCTTTACGACCCACTGAAGTTGAGGTGCCATGGTGACTTGTTGTTTGGAATCACTGCGGTGATGGAAAGGAAGAAATGGAAATAGTCAATACCGATGTCGCCATCATTGGCGCGGGGGGTGCCGGTTTACGCGCCGCCATTGCGCTGGCCGAGACCGACCCAACGCTTCGAATTGCGCTGATCTCCAAGGTCTACCCGATGCGCAGTCACACCTGCGCTGCCGAAGGCGGCGCAGCCGGCGTCATCAAGGCTGACGACAGCTTTGACCTGCACTTTGACGACACGGTGGGCGGTGGCGACTGGTTGTCGGATCAGGACTGCGTCGAATACTTCGTCAAGGAGGCGCCCAAGGAACTAACCCAGTTGGAACACTGGGGTTGCCCGTGGAACCGTGAAGCCGATGGCTCGGTCGCCGTGCGCCCCTTTGGCGGCATGAAGAAGCAGCGCACCTGGTTTGCAGCGGACAAGTCGGGCTTTCACATTCTGCACACGTTGTTTCAAACCACCCTGCAGTTCCCCACGATTACGCGCTTTGACGAGTATTACGCGCTTGATTTGCTGGTGGAAGACGGTCGCTGCCAGGGCGTCACTGCCATGGAAATGCGCAGTGGCATGATCAAGCAGTTTCACGCCAAGTCGGTCATCATTGCCGGCGGCGGTGCCGGGCGCATGTTCCCCTTCAGTACCAATGGCGCCATCAAGACCGGCGATGGCATGGCCTTGGCTTACCGTGCCGGTGTGCCGCTGAAGGACATGGAGTTTGTCCAGTACCACCCAACCGGCTTGCCCAATACCGGCAGCTTGCTGACCGAAGCATGCCGTGGTGAAGGCGGTGTGTTGCTCAACAAAAATGGCCGCCGCTACCTGCAGGACTACGGCATGGGCCCGGAAACTCCGTTGGGCAAGCCGCAGCTCAAGACCATGGAGCTAGGCCCGCGTGACCGCGTCAGCCAGGCTTATTGGCATGAATTGCAAAAGGGCAATACCGTTACCACCCCCTGGGGCGAGTGCGTGATGCTGGACATGCGACACCTGGGTGAAAAATACATCGACGAGCGCCTGCCCTTGGTACGCGAACTGGGCATTGCCTATCTGGGTGTGGACATCGCCAAAGACCCGATTCCTATTCGGCCCGTGGTGCACTACATGATGGGCGGCATCTCCACCAATACCAAGGCGGCGACCCCGCTGTCCGGCTTGTTTGCCGCCGGTGAATGCGCCTGCGTCAGCCTGAACGGTGCGAACCGGCTGGGTTCCAACTCGTTGGTGGAATTGCTGGTCTTCGGCAAGAGCGCTGCCATGTCGGCAATCGAGCACATGAAGGGTCTACCGGCACCGAATACTGCCGCGCTCGAGGCCAAAGCCAATGAATCCCAGGCGCGCGTGCGTGAGTTGTTCTCGCGCACCGATGGCACCGAATCCATGTCCGGCCTGCGCAAGGAAATGATGGACACAATGGAGAAAAATGCGGGTCTCTATCGGGAAGAAAATGGCCTCAAGGAGGCGGTTGCCAAGATCGCCGAATTGCGTCGGCGTTACAACAAAGTGGTCCTGCACGACAAGAGCAATGTTTTCAACACCGACTTGTTTCAGGTGCTGGAACTGGGCTCCATGCTCGATTGCGCCGAGGCACTCACCGTCAGCGCCCTGGCACGCAAGGAATCGCGCGGTGCGCACCAGCGGCTGGACTATGTGGAGCGCGACGACAAGACCTTCCTGCGTCACAGCATGGCTTATTACCAGGGCCAGAGCGCCCCGCGTCTGGACTACCTGGACGTCGTGATTACCAAGTCGCCGCCCGGTGTGCGTGACTACTCGGGAGACCACAAATGACACAACTTAAAAAGCGCCTGGTCCAATTGGAAGTATTGCGCTACGACCCGGAAAAGGACAGCGAACCGCACTTTCAAAAATACGAGGTAATGTGCAATGAAGAGTGGGTGGTGCTGGACGCCCTCACAGCCGTCAAGGAAAGCATCGACCCCACGCTGAACTTTCGCTGGTCCTGCCACATGGCAGTGTGCGGCAGCTGCGGCATGATGGTCAACGGCGAGCCAAAGCTGTCGTGTCATGCTTTTTTGCGCTCCTACACCGGCGTGATTCGGGTCGAGCCATTGGCCAATTTCCCGATCGAACGCGATCTGGTTACCGTGGCCGATGACTTCATCGACAAGCTCAAGCGTGTCAAACCTTATCTGATCCCGAAGGAAAAGAAATCCGTTGCCGAGGGCGAGTACAAGCAAACGCCGGCGCAACTGATGAAGTACCGGCAGTTTTCCATGTGCATCAACTGCATGTTGTGCTACGCCGCCTGCCCCGAGTACGCGTTGCAGCCCAAATTCATCGGACCGGCTGCCATCACGCTGGCGCACCGCTACAACCAGGATTCGCGCGACGGCGGGCGCGACGAGCGCCAGGAAGTCATCGCTACCAACGAAGGAGTTTGGGAATGCTCGTTTGTCGGCGCCTGCTCCGAGGTGTGCCCGAAAGCGGTTGATCCGGCCGGTGCGCTGCAACAGGTCAAGGTCGCCAGCACTCTGGACTGGTTCAAGGAACATCTGTTACCAGGAGGCGCAAAATGAGCCGCAAACCTTATGTCCGCGAGGTCTCGAAAACCGGTTGGTTCCTCAAGCACCCACGTTACATGCGCTACATGTCGCGCGAAGTGACCTGTATCTTTATCGGCGCCTTCGCGCTGCTGATGCTGTGTACTTTGGAGAGATTGTCCAAAGGACCAGAAGCATTTGAGTCCTTTTTGGCGGCCCTCAAAGGTCCCTGGGGTTTCCTGGGCTTGACCATCGTCTTCGCCTTTGCAGTGCATAACGCTACAAGTTGGTTCAACGTGACGCCCAAGGCGATGCCGGTGCAAATCGGCGAGGAGTTCCTGGCCGGCAAATACATTGTTGGCGCTCACTACGCGGTGTGGGCCGTTGCCTCGCTGGTGGTCTTGTTTTTCGCGGGAGTGCTGTAACCATGGCCAAGTCGAATAAACCAATTTTCTGGAGCTTGTTTGCCGCTGGCGGTACGCTGGCGGCGTTTCTGGCACCGGTGCTGGTGCTGCTGTATTTGCTGGTCTCTTTGGGACACACGCCCGATTTGTTTACCTATGCAAATTTCCATGCATTTGCCGCAGGCTGGTTTGGCAAGCTGTTCTTGCTGGCGGTGATTGCACTATTTTTGTGGCATGCGGCACACCGCCTGCGCGTCACACTTTACGACTTCGGCCTGCGCCAGGACTCGGTGGTTGCCGTTGTTGTCTATGCAACGGCAGCGCTGGGCACGGTGCTGTCGGTGCTGTATTTGCTGCGCATCTGACCCGGACCGGCGAGCGTTGTATCATCGCACCCATCCTGTAGCAGGGTGGGCGTCACCCCGGGGGTTTTAAAGGTTTAGTCTTGAGTCCCAAAGATTCGGCGACCCTCGCCACTACCGAGCCATTTTCGTCGGTTCCCATTCCCGAATATTTGCAAAAAACCTATTGGTGGGCCTACGTCCACCCCAATGCCGTTCGCGTGTTTGAACGCCAGTGGCTGGTGAATTTGATTTTGTGGGGTAACTTTGCCCGGCTGCGCGATGCTGCCCTGCAGGAGATGGGCGATGTCATTGACGGCAAGGTATTGCAGGTGGCCTGTGTCTACGGCAACTTTACCGAGCATCTGGTCAAACGCCTGGGACCACAAGGTAGTCTGGATGTGATAGATGTGGCGCCGGTTCAAATCAAGAATTTGCATGCCAAGCTAAAAAACACCAGTCAGGTGACGGTGCTGCGGCAGGATTCAAATGACCTGCAGTTCAAAGATGCCAGTCGTGACGCAGTGGTGGTATTTTTTCTGTTGCATGAGCAACCGGTCGAAGTGCGACGCAAAACCATTGCCGAGGCATTGCGCGTTACCAAAGCTGGTGGCAAGCTGGTTTTTGTGGATTACCACCGGCCTGTGGCCAGCAATCCATTCCGCTATGTAATGGTGCCTATCCTGACCACCCTGGAGCCGTTTGCCATGGACTTGTGGCGCGGTGAGATCGTCGACTGGCTGCCCGGCGAAATTCAAATCTCCAAGGTTGAAAAGACAACCTACTTTGGCGGTCTGTACCAAAAGGTCGTGATCACGCGCTGACCACTCAAAGGACTACTTTGCATGGCTGAGCGTCAGGCAATGCGTTCCAGAATCAGCACGGCAAAGAAGCCGAAGCCAGCAATCAAAACCCATTTGAGCGTGAGCAGCCCATAGCGTCTAAAACGGGGTTGACCGGTGCTGGCATAAAAAGCGAATGACACAACAGAACCCAGCAACAGCAAAAGTACAAGCCAACGAAATAACAGCATGGCGGGCCTAAAAGTTCAGTTGGCAGACTTTACCAAGCCCTGGCCAGCTGTGCAAAACCATTGGGACAAAGCGCTTCGTCTTCAAAGGTCACGACATCCCAGGCGTCGACGCGTGACAACAACTCGCGCAACAGCTTGTTATTAAGCGCGTGACCGGATCGAAAAGCGCTGTAACTGGCCAGCAAGGGTTTGCCGACCAGATAAAGATCACCCATGGCATCCAGAATTTTGTGTTTGACGAACTCGTCGTCGTAGCGCAGTCCATCCGCATTCAACACCTTGTAATCGTCCATCACAATGACGTTGTCCAGGCCGCCGCCCAATGCCAGTCCATTGGCACGCATCATCTCCACGTCCTTTGTAAAGCCGAAGGTGCGGGCGCGCGCGATGTCTTTCGAGTACGAGCCGGTACTCATGTCGAACACGACGCGCTGACCAGTGGCGTCGACCGCGGGGTGATCGAATTCGATCTCAAAACTGAGCTTGTAACCGTG
This sequence comes from Betaproteobacteria bacterium, assembly GCA_025354965.1. Taxonomy (GTDB): domain Bacteria; phylum Pseudomonadota; class Gammaproteobacteria; order Burkholderiales; family Burkholderiaceae_C; genus Rhodoferax. The sequence continues at coordinate 17,302 of JANXLW010000428.1, read as the reverse complement.
GTAGGGCTCCAGCCGCGCCCATTTCTCGGATGCACCCTGCCCTTCCCTCACTTCCACCACCTTCAGCAGGCGTATGAAGCGCCGGGGTGCATTCTGCAACTCGATGCCCGCGCTTTGCAACAGGAACACAAAAGAGGCGGCCGAGCCGTCCAGGATGGGCACCTCTTCGGCGTTGATGTCGACGACCATATTGTCGACGCCGAGTCCGGCACAAGCCGACATCAAGTGCTCTACGGTGTGCACTTTGGCATTGCCCTTGGACAAAGTCGATGCCATCCGAGTATCTGACACTGCCGTGGCAGAAACCACAATATCGACCGGCTCGGGCAGGTCAACCCGCCGGAACACAATGCCGCTGTCGGGCTGCGCCGGCCGCAGTGTGAGTTCCACCCGCTGCCCACTGTGCAGCCCGACGCCAACGGCGCGGGTCAGAGATTTAAGCGTTCGTTGTTGCAGCACCAACTGATTTTACTAGTCTGCCTGCTTGCGCAAGAACGCCGGGATCTCGAAGTCATCCATGCCGCCCGAGGCCAGCGCGTCCACTTTGGCCGCAGCCTGGGTTCGATCCCGTGTGCGCCAAACGCTGGGCGTGGCCATAGCGTGATAGTCGGGATGAGCCATGCCGGCATTTGCCACGGCGCCTGTCATTGTGGCGGAAGACATCGGACCATTGACCGGCGTAGTCAGCGTTGGCACATGAAACGGCACGTTGTCGGTACCTGTCCGCAGCACTTGCAGTGGTGGCGCGGTGCGGCGCACACCCTGACGACTCAGTCCGGTGGCCACCACGGTAACGCGAATCTGGTCATCCAGGCTGTCGTCGTAGGCGGTGCCGTAGATCACATGTGCATCGGGCGAGGCATAGGCACGTATCGTGTTCATGGCCAGCTTCGACTCACTGAGTTTGAGAGACCCCTTGGCGGCAGTGATCAACACCAAAACGCCTTTGGCGCCCGACAGATCGATGCCTTCGAGCAAGGGGCAGGCGACGGCTTGCTCCGCCGCGATGCGCGCGCGGTCCGGACCGGCTGCAACGGCGGTTCCCATCATCGCCTTGCCGGGTTCGCCCATGACCGTGCGCACGTCTTCAAAGTCGACGTTCACGTGGCCCGGCACATTGATGATTTCGGCGATGCCGCCGACTGCGTTTTTGAGCACATCGTTGGCATGGGCAAAGGCTTCGTCCTGGCTCACATCGTCACCCAAAACCTCAAGCAGCTTTTCGTTGAGAACGACAATCAGGGAGTCGACATTGGCTTCGAGTTCGGTCAGACCGCTTTCGGCATTGCTCATGCGCCGACCGCCTTCAAAGTCAAATGGCTTGGTCACCACGCCCACCGTCAGTATGCCCATTTCACGCGCCACCCGGGCGATGACGGGCGCGGCGCCGGTACCGGTGCCACCACCCATGCCGGCCGTAATGAACAGCATATGCGCTCCTTCGATGGCAGCACGAATGTCGTCCACCGCCAGTTCGGCCGCTTCGCGCCCCTTGTCCGGCTTGCTGCCGGCACCCAGACCGCTGCTGCCGAGCTGTATGCTTTTGTGGGCATCGCTGCGGCTCAGGGCCTGTGCATCGGTATTGGCGCAGATGAACTCGACGCCTTGCACAGCGCAGCCGATCATGTGTCCGACGGCGTTGCCACCACCGCCACCAACCCCAATGACCTTGATTTGTGTGCCCTGGTTAAAAACCACTTCTTCAATCATTTCGATAGGCATTTTTCTCTCCTGAAGTTTCAAATAGTTGACAGTTGCCGAAATTGTTTGGAATCATTTTTGTTGCCAAATCAGGGCGGCGGACCCGCGCATCGCCAGCGCCAGTGAGGGCTGAAGATGACCCCCGGGGCTGTGCCTTGCTTGGGGCGGCCCGGCTCTGCGGCTGCGCTTAACGTTAAGTAATACATGATTAGAAGTTCCCCACAAACCAGTCTTTGACCTGACCAAAAGCGGTTTTCATCGAGCCATTTTTTTGTGCCACTTTGAAGCCGCGCAAGCGGGCCAGCCGGGCATCCTCGAGCAGGCCCATGACAGTGGCAGCCCTGGGCTGTGCCACCATGTCAGACAATGCATTTGAATATTTGGGAAAGCCGCGCCGTACCGGCTTGAGAAAGATGTCTTCGCCCAGCTCGACCATGCCGGGCATGACGCAGCTACCGCCCGTGAGCACAATGCCGCTGGAGAGCATTTCTTCAAAGCCCGACTCGCGCATCACCTGGTGCACCAGAGAGAAAATCTCTTCAACGCGGGGTTCAATGACACCGGCCAGCGCTTGGCGACTGAGCATGCGCGGTCCACGATCACCCAGACCCGGGACTTCGACCTGGGATTCGGCGTCGGCCAGCAATTGCTTGGCATAACCACTCTCCACCTTGATGTCTTCAGCGTCCTTGGTGGGTGTGCGCAAGGCCATGGCAATGTCGCTGGTGATGAGATCGCCGGCAATCGGAATCACCGAGGTGTGACGGATGGCGCCATTGGTAAAAATGGCGACGTCGGTGGTGCCGGCACCGATGTCCACCAGGGCGACACCCAGCTCTCGCTCGTCTTCGGTCAACACCGACAAACTGCTGGCAAGCGGGTTGAGCATCAGTTGCTCTACCTCCAGACCACAGCGTCGCACACACTTGATGATGTTCTCGGCGGCACTTTGTGCGCCAGTCACGATGTGCACCTTGGCTTCCAGACGGATGCCGCTCATGCCGATCGGCTCCTTTACGTCCTGCCCATCGATGATGAACTCCTGCGGCTCCACCAGCAGCAGGCGCTGGTCGGTAGAAATGTTTATGGCTTTGGCGGTTTCCACCACTCGCGCGACATCGGCAGCGCACACTTCACGGTCCTTGATGGCCACCATGCCACTGGAATTGATGCCCCGGATGTGACTGCCGGTGATACCGGTGTAAACACGGGTGATCTTGCAGTCGGCCATCAACTCGGCTTCTTTCAACGCCTGCTGAATGCTCTGCACGGTGGCATCAATGTTGACCACGACTCCCCTTTTGATACCGTTGCTGGGAGCAACACCCAGGCCCGCCAGCTTGAGCTCACCATTGGCCAGTACCTCGGCCACGACCACCATCACTTTTGCGGTGCCAATGTCCAACCCGACCACCAGATCTTTGTATTCTTTTGCCATATGTCCACCTGTTGCTTAAATTGCCGCTATTGCCGCTATTGCCGTTTCACATTTGTTGCCAGCGTGGTGACGCCGCGCAGGCGCACCGCATAGCCTTCGTCGTGCCTTAAATCCGCCGTCTCCAGGGCATCGGGCTTGCGCCCGTAGCTGGAAGTCACCTGCGTCAGTGTCTTGAGAAATCGTTGCGTGCGGGCCAGTACTTCAGCCGCCGAACCGCTCCCAAGCTCGATGGCTGCACCGCTCTCAAGCCGTACCCTCCAGCCGCCGTGGATCGTCAGTTCAACCTGGTCCAGTGTCAAATCCATAGCATCAAACAATCCTCGCAAGGCTTGGTACATCGCCAATACCTGAGGTGCCTGCCCGTCAGGTCCCATCAAGCGTGGCAGCGCGTCTTGCTCGACCTCACCTGTGTTGGCTTCAAATACTTCGCCAAAGTTGTTGACCAGTCTGTATTCACCCTCGGTGCCCCAGTAAGCCACTGCCTTGTGCTCCTGCAACAGCACCTTGAGCCGATCAGGAAACTCGCGTCGCACGACAGCTTGGCGCACCCATGGGACGGACTCAAATGCGAGCTGCGCGGCCGCCAGATCCAGCGTAAAAAACGTACCACTCAGTCGCGGTGCCACATTAGCCCTGAGGGTAATGGTGTTGTTGTGTGCCACCTCACCGCCGACCGTGATGCCGTGGATGGCAAACACCGGATGGCGCGAGGCCCAACTCGCCAGCGTTGCCGCCAGCGTCAAGGCAAACACCGCAAACAGGATCGAAGCCGTCACATTCATGAGCTTGACGTCCATTGGCAGCGCGGCCTTTTTCATGCTGCCACCTTTGGCAGGTTCGTCGCATAGTCGAGCGAGGTTTGTTGCAACAGTAGAATGCACAGCGCCGGATAAGTGATACCAGCGGCCTTGGCCGCCATCGGCACCAGCGAGTGCCCGGTCATGCCGGGTGAGGTGTTGATCTCCAGCAAATAGGGTTGCCGGGTACGCGCGTCGATCATCACATCGGCACGCGCCCATCCGCGGCAACTCAGACTTCGGTAGGCCTTGAGAACCAACTCCTGAATCCGCGGTTCTTCGCCGGCAGGCAAGCCGCAAGGCACCAAATATTGCGTGGTGTCAGTGAAATATTTGTTCTGGTAGTCGTAATTGCCTTCCAGCGCCACGATGCGAATCACCGGCAGCGCAGTTGCCGTGGTGCCCGACCCCAACACTGCAATTGTGACTTCGTCGCCACCAATGAACTGCTCACACAGCACCTCGGTGTCATGTTGTGCCGCCAGCGCATAAGCGGCGTCACACTGGTCCAGTGTGGCAACTTTGGTCAGTCCGATGGTGGAGCCCTCGCGCGCCGGCTTCACGATCATGGGGCTGCCCAGTGCGGCAAACGCTTCGCGCGCAGCGGTCGCACTGTCCACCATTTGCCAGGCCGGTGTTGGCAATCCCTCAGCGCGCCACAAGCGCTTGGTCATCACCTTGTCAATGGCGATGCTGGAGGCCATAACGCCGGAACCGGTGTACGCAATACCAAGCAGCTCGAGCGCGCCCTGCACTGTGCCGTCCTCACCAAAGCGGCCGTGCAAGGCAATGAAACAACAATCAAAACCTTCATGTTTCAATTCAGCAAGATCACGCTCTGATGGATCAAAGGCGTGGGCATCGACGCCCTGCGAACGCAAGGCCTGCAGCACACCTTGCCCCGACATCAGGGAGACTTCGCGCTCGGCGGAAGCGCCGCCCATGAGCACCGCGACCTTGCCAAACGTGGCCCCCACGCTTGCCACTTCGTGTGTTGCGCTGCCCCCGGCGGGGGCCTTCGCGCCTAGGGGCGGCCCGGCGTCGCTCAATTTTATTTGATCAAATTGGCTCATAGCCCCGTTTCTCCTTTGTCAACTGCTCTGGCTTTTGCAGCATGCTGACCACTTTTGCGGGTACCGCGCCAATCGAACCTGCTCCCATGCACAGCACCAGGTCGCCGGCCCGAACGGTTTCCACGATGGCCTGCGCCATGACGGCGATGTCATCTACAAACACAGGCTCGATATGACCCGCCACGCGCAGCGCTCGTGCCAGGCTGCGACCGTCCGCCGCCACAATGGGTGCCTCACCGGCGCCGTAGACTTCAGCCAACAACACCACATCGGCCTGCGCAATAACCTTGACGAAATCTTCAAAACAGTCGCGGGTACGGGTAAAGCGATGCGGCTGAAACGCCAGCACCAAACGCCGCCCGGGAAAGGCACCGCGTGCTGCCGCCAGGGTGGCTGCCATTTCAACCGGGTGGTGACCATAGTCGTCCACCAGCGTGAACGATCCACCCTCCCGCACCGGGAGTTCGCCGTAACTCTGGAAGCGCCGGCCGACACCTTTGAATTCGGCGAGCGCCCTTAGCACCGCTGCGTCGGGCACATTCAACTCCACTGCCACCGCAATCGCCGACAGGGCGTTGAGGACGTTATGGCGACCCGGCAGGTTCAGCACGACCGCCAGATCCGGCAGCACGACACCGTTGCGCCGCTGCACGGTAAAGTGCATTTGCCCACCCAGCGCCTGCACGTCAGTGGCCCGCACTTGTGCATTTTCATTGAATCCGTAGCTGGTAATGGGGCAGGTCACTTGCGGCACAATCTCAAGCACCGCAGCGTCATCGGTACACAAAATGGCGGTGCCATAAAACGGCATGCGGTGCAAAAAATCAACGAACGCCTGCTTGAGACGACCAAAGTCGTGGCCATAGGTTTCCATGTGGTCGGCGTCTATGTTGGTCACCACCGCCATCACTGGCAACAGATTCAGGAACGAGGCGTCCGACTCGTCGGCTTCCACCACAATGTAGTCACCCTGACCCAGACGCGCATTGGCGCCAGCGCTGTTCAGGCGCCCGCCGATGACAAACGTCGGGTCCAGCCCGGCCTCGGCCAGAACACTTGCGACCAGGCTGGTGGTGGTGGTCTTGCCATGCGTGCCGGCAATCGCAATGCCCTGCTTGAGGCGCATCAGTTCAGCCAGCATGAGCGCGCGCGGCACCACTGGAATGCGCTTCTCTCGGGCTGCCAGCACTTCCGGGTTGTCGGCTTGTACTGCCGTCGAGGTGACCACCGCGTCAGCCCCCGACACATGGCTGGCCGAGTGTCCAACGTAGGTTTGAATGCCCAGTTTGGCGAGACGTCTTGAAGTCAGGCTGTCAGCCAGGTCGGAGCCCGAGATGGCGTAGCCCAGGTTGAACAACACCTCGGCAATGCCCGACATGCCGGAGCCGCCGATGCCGACGAAATGAATATGGCGAATAGCGTGTTTCATGAGTTCAACTCCTCGCACGCCGTCGCAATCTTCGCAGCGGCATCCAGCTTTTCAAGTTCCTTGGCGCGCATGGCGCAGGTCAGCAACATGGGACGATCCATCTTTTTCAGCATGTCGGCAAGCCACTGTGGGTTCAAGTCCGCTTGCGCCACCAGCCAGCCCGCCGCGTGATCGACCAGATACCTGGCGTTGCGGGTCTGATGGTCGTCAACGGCGGACGGGAAAGGCACGAACAGGGCGGCTGCGCCCACTGCCGCGATTTCGGTCACCGTGCTGGCACCAGCGCGGCAAATCACCAGATCCGCATCGGCGAAGGCTTGTGCGGTGTCGTCAATGAACGGTGTCAGTCGGGCCTGCACGCCAGCGGCTGCATAGTTGGCACGCAGCGCTTCTAACTGCGCGGCGCCGCTTTGGTGAGTGACCAGCGGGCGCTCGACCTGCGCTAGCAGGGCCAGCGCACGAGGCACGATATCGTTCAGGGCGCGAGCGCCCAGACTGCCGCCCACCACCAGCAAACGCAAGGGGCCGCTGCGACCGGTAAATCGGGTGGCTGGATCAGGCCCACCAACGAAGGGCGGGCGCAATGGGTTACCAATCCAGATCCCTTTTGCCAACACATCCGGAAAAGCCGTATAGACACGACTTGCCACTTTGGAGAGCACTTTGTTGGCCATGCCGACGACTGAGTTTTGCTCGTGCAATACCAGCGGTTTACCTAACAGTACGCTCATGATCCCGGCCGGGAATGTGATGTAGCCACCGAGCCCCACCACCACATCCGGCTTCACGCGGCGTAGCACCTGAAAGCTTTGCCAGCAGGCCCGCACCAGACGCCAGGGTAGCATCGCGGCGGATGCCAGCCCCTTGCCGCGAACACCGGAGAAATCAATCGACTCAAACGCGAATCCGTTGGGCGGCACCAAGCGACTTTCCATGCTCGGTTGTGCCGCGCTGCCGATGCCACCCAGCCAATGCACGCACCAGCCGCGTTCACGCAAAGCTTGCGCCACCGCCAACCCCGGAAAGATATGGCCGCCGGTACCGCCGGCCATAACCAAGGCTACCCCCACGCTTGCCACTGCGTGTGCTGCGCTGCCCCTCAAGGGGGCCGTGCCTTGCTTGGGGCGGCCCGGCGCCGCGGCGTTCATCTCAGGCTGGCTCATACACGCCCTCCGTGCATCAGCAACCGGTTTTCATGGTCGATGCGCAGCACCACGGCAAGGGCCACCAGGTTAACCAGAATGGCGGAACCACCATAGCTCATCAGCGGCAAGGTCAGTCCCTTGGTCGGTAAGGCACCCAGGTTCACACCCATGTTGATAAAGGCTTGAAACCCCATCCAGATACCCACGCCCTGCGCCACCAACCCGGCAAACACGCGGTCCAGTGCAATCGCTTGTCGACCGATGTGCATCATGCGCCGGGTCAGCCAGAGGAACAGGCCAATGACGCAGATAACGCCAACCAGTCCAAACTCCTCGCCGATGACGGCCAGCAGGAAATCTGTGTGCGCTTCTGGCAGCCAGTGCAGTTTCTCGACACTGCCGCCCAGGCCAACGCCAAAAATTTCACCCCGCCCAATGGCGATCAGGGAGTGGGTAAGTTGATAGCCTTTGGCCAGTGCATTTTTTTCGCTCCAGGGATCGAGATAGGCAAAAATTCGCTCACGTCGCCATTCGCTGGTGGCGATCATCAGGGCGAAGGCCACCATCAACACCGTAGCAATCAGAAAGAACATGCGGGCATTGACACCGCCCAGAAACAATATTCCCATGGCAATCACAGCAATCACCATAAAGGCGCCCATATCGGGCTCCAGCAACAGCAATATGCCTACCACCGCCACCGCCGCGCCCATCGGCAACACGGCACGGAAAAAGCGCTCTTTGACTTCCATCTTGCGCACCATGTAGTCAGCCGCATACAGCAGCACGGTGAACTTGGCCAACTCGGACGGCTGAAATCCAAGCGGGCCGATGGCGATCCAGCGCCGCGCACCATAAACCACCTTGCCGATATAGGGAATCAATACCGCGCCCAACAGAATCAGCGACGCGACAAAAAGCATCGGTGCCGCTTTCTCCCAGGTCGCCACCGGAACCTGAAAGGCCAGCAATGCGGCAACAAATGACAGGGCCAACCACATCAGGTGACGCAGCAGAAAATAGCTGTGCGTGTATTTGGCAAACCTCGGATTCTCCGGCATCGCAATCGACGCCGAATAAACCATGACCAAGCCCCATGCCAGCAACGCAACTGTGACCCAAACCAGCGCCTGATCAAAACCCAGAACCCGTGTCGGCGCGCTGCCAGTAGCGGCCAGTCGGGTGGTTCCCAGGCGCACCGGCAGAACATCGAGGGCAGGCCCTGCCAAAAGTCCAAACCAGCCGCGCAGGCTTGCCAGCAAGGTGCTCACAAGGCGCCCTCCATCTCGACACCGGCCGCGCTGGCAATTTCTTTCACTGCTTCTATAAAAACCTGGGCGCGATGCTCATAGTTGTCAAACATATCGAAGCTGGCGCAAGCCGGCGACATAAGAATTGCGTCCCCCGCGTGGGCATGTCCAACCGCCAGCGCCACTGCCTGCACCATCGAAGCAGCGTCCACCAGCGTGACGCCACTGGCTTGCAGGGCAACCCGAATTTTCGGCGCGTCGCGCCCGATCAGCACCACGGTTCGGGCGTTGCGTGACACCGGCTCGACCAGCGGTGAAAAGTCTTGCCCTTTGCCTTCGCCACCGAGGATGACGATGACTTTGCGGTCGCCACCCAGACCATTTATAGCAGCCACAGTGGCACCCACATTGGTGCCTTTGCTGTCGTCAAAAAACTCCACCGCATTGAAGATGCCAATGGACTGAACCCGATGCCGTTCACCCCGGTATTCACGCAGTCCGTAGAGAATGGAGCCCAATGAACAATCTGCTGCCGAGGCCAGCGCCAGGGCCGCCAGCGCATTGAGCGCGTTGTGCCGACCCCGAATGCGTAAAGCGTCAACCGGCATCAAACGCTGGACGAACAACTCGGGCTCGCTACCCTTGCGATTTTTTAGCGTCTCATCCGCAGCCAGCGCACGCACCAGCCACGCCATGCCATTGACCTGCTCGATGCCAAAGTCGCCAGCACGCAACGGCATATCGCCGCCGAAAGTGACATGACGTCGATGGTTGGGACGCTGCAGCTTGACGCGCACCGGTTGCACCAGCATCGTCATCACGGCGGGGTCATCGCGATTGAGCACCATCAGCGCGTGTCGGCCAAAAACGTTGGCCTTGGCGCCGGTGTAATCCAGCATCGAGCCATGCCAGTCCAGATGGTCTTGCGTGATGTTGAGCACGGTGGCGGCGCTCGCCTCGAACGCTGTTTCGCCGTCGAGTTGGAAGCTTGACAACTCGATAACCCACACTTGAGGCAGCGCATCGGCGTCCAGACGTTCAGACAAGGTGTCAAGTAAAGTCGGGCCAATATTGCCCGCCACTGCCACTGTTTTACCGGCTCGGTTGACCAATTGCCCGGTAAGCGAAGTCACCGTGGTCTTGCCATTGGTGCCGGTTACCGCCAGTACTTTCGGATCGTAGTCGCGGGTTGACTTCAGGTCGGCCAGCGCTTGTGCAAAAAGACCCAGTTCGCCTGAAGTTTTTATCCCGCTGGCGCGGGCGGCCTGGTAAACGACAGCGACTTCCTGCGGTGTCAGACCGGGGCTCTTGAGTACCCTACTCAACTCCGCGCCCAGCAACAATGATGCTTCAAAGGGTGTGCTGACAAAACGGGCACCCGGCACATGCAGGCGCAAAGCTGCCAACTGCGGTGGGGCAGCCCGGGTATCCGCCACCGTCACCCGGGCGCCGCAGCGCGCGCACCATCGCGCCATTGCCAGACCGGACAGCCCCAGGCCCAGAATAAGAACGTGCTGGTCTTTCAGAGTGGACGTCGTGCCAGCGCCGGGCCGCCCCAAGCCTGGCACAGCTCCCTCGGGGGGCAGCGCAGCACACAAAGTGGCAAGCTTGGGGGTGAGTATTTTCATCTCAGCTTCAGTGTGGACAGTCCGACCAGGCACAACAGCATGGTGATGATCCAGAAACGAACCACCACCTGTGTCTCCTGCCAACCACTTTTCTCGAAATGATGGTGCAACGGGGCCATCTTCAAAATACGCCGGCCCGCACCATATTGCTTCTTGGTAAATTTGAAGTAAGTCACTTGCAGCATGACCGACAGCGCCTCCACCACAAAGATGCCGCCCATGATGGCCAGCACAATTTCCTGGCGCACGATCACTGCGATAGTGCCCAACGCAGCCCCCAGAGCCAAGGCGCCGACATCGCCCATGAAGACCTGAGCTGGATAGGTGTTGAACCACAGAAACGCAAGACCGGCGCCGGCCATGGCGGAGCAAAAGATCAGCAGTTCACCGGAACCCGGGATGTGCGGGAAAAACAGGTATTTTGAATAGACTGCACTACCTGTCACGTAGGCAAATATTCCCAAGCATGAGCCGACCAGTACCACCGGCATGATGGCCAATCCATCCAGGCCATCGGTCAGGTTGACGGCATTGCTGGAGCCCACAATCACCAGGTAGGTCAGGACGACAAAACCCAGCACGCCCAGCGGATAACTAACCTCCTTGAAGAAAGGCAGCAACAGGCCGGCTTTGGGCGGCAGGTTCAAGTCAAAGCCCGACTGCACCCATTTGAAAAACAGCTCCAGCACCCGCAAATTGGAACTCTCCGAAATGCTGAACACCAGATACAGCGCAGCCACCAGACCGATCAGGGATTGCCAAAGGTACTTTTCAACTGACGCCATGCCTTCGGGATTTTTATGCACCACTTTGCGCCAGTCATCGGCCCAACCAATAGCACCAAAACCCAGCGTCACCAGCAACACGATCCAGACAAAGCGGTTGCTCAGATCGGCCCACAACAGCGTGGCGACCGCGATGCACAGCAAAATCAGGACGCCGCCCATGGTCGGCGTGCCGCTCTTGCTGAAGTGAGATTCCATGCCATAACCCCGAATAGGTTGGCCAATCTTGAGCTCGGTCAGACGACGAATGACAAAAGGTCCTGCCACCAAACCCATTAAAAGCGCCGTCAGGGCCGCCATGACGGCGCGGAAAGTCAAGTACTGGAAGACCCGGAAAAATCCGAATTCAGATGACAGCGACTGCAGCCACTGGGCAAGACTCAAGAGCACTGTGAACCTCCGATATTGACACTAAACTGCATGTGTTTTATCCCTCTCGATTTGAGTTGCGGCGGCAATTGCTTCGACCATGCGCTCCATCTTCATGAAACGTGAACCTTTAACCAACACGCTGCCGAGTTGTGCAAGCTCTGACAAAACAGCCGCCTGCAGCGATTGAATATCACCAAAATGACGGCCTGTGCCGAAGCTTGCCGAGGCAGTGGCAGACAAGTCGCCCAAAGTAAATAAAGAGTCAACTCCGAGAGTTCGAGCCAGCGCGCCGGCCTCTGCGTGAAACTGCGGTCCTTGATCACCTACCTCACCCATGTCGCCCAGCACCAGCAGCCGCGGCCGGGGTAGCGTCGCCAACACTTCAATGGCGGCGCGAACCGAATCGGGATTCGCGTTGTAACTGTCGTCCACCAGCGTGATGTTGCGATCACCGCACTTGACCAGCAGCGCGCGCGAGCGTCCCTTGACCGGCCGAAACTCCGACAACCCTTGCGCAATGGCCTGCAACGGGACACCCGCTGCCAACGCGCAGGCAGCAGCAGCTGCCGAGTTTTTGACGTTGTGCAAGCCGGCTATGTGCAAGGCATAGCGCAACACTCCGACCGGGGTATTCAGCGTCACCTGCCAGGCCGCACCGGACCATAACGCTGCGGTGCAACGGATGTCCACCTCGCTTGCAGCCTCGTCGGTAACGCAGAACCGCAATACCGCGCGCTGCGCCGCTGTCACCGACCACAACGGGCTGTAGCGATCGTCTGACGGAAACACCGCCACACCGTTGCCTGCCAGTGCATTGATGACGGAGCCGTTTTCCTGCGCCACTGCTTCCACGGTTGTCATGAACTCCAGATGCTCGCGCTGCGCGTTATTTACCAGCGCAACAGTCGGCTTGACAATGGTGGCCAGGCTTGCGATTTCGCCCGGATGATTCATGCCCAGCTCCATCACTGCCACTTCGGTGTCGCTGCGCAAGCGCAGCACCGTCAGGGGAACCCCGATATCGTTGTTGAGGTTGCCCAGTGTTGCAAGAAATGCCTTCGGCTTGAAGGCTCGCAAAATCGCGGCAATCATCTGCGTGACCGTCGTCTTGCCGTTGCTGCCGGTGACTGCAATCAGGGGCAGCTTGAACCGTGCGCGCCAGTGGGTTGCCAGCGCTGCCAGCGCCAGTTTGGCATCCGTTACGATCAAACCGGGAAGGCCTGCGGCGCTCAGACGGCCATCTGCTTCACCTTGGCACAGAGCAGCAACCGCACCTTGGGTTTTGGCCTCGAGCAGAAAATCATTGGCATCAAAACGCTCTCCGCGCAACGCCACGAACAGATCACCCGGCTCAATGGTGCGGGTGTCGCTGTGAACGCGCTTGAAAGCAACCTGCCCATTGCCCAGCAGGCGCGCATTGTCCAGCCATGGCATGACTTGTTGCAGGGTCAGCATCTCATTCATTGCCGGTTCCCAGTGGGTTGGCCGGCGCGACCCAGGCGCTCAATGCGCGACGCACATGATCCAGATCTGAAAATGGGACACGCTGGCCAGCCAACTCCTGATAGTCCTCATGCCCTTTGCCGGCGATCAGCAGCACATCGTTGGCGCCAGCTTCAGCGATGGCCTGACGGATGGCTTGCGCACGGTCCGGTTCGACGATAGTCGATGCATGGCCGGTCAAGCCCAGCAAGATCTGACTGATGATGGTCTCGGGCTTTTCGCTGCGTGGGTTGTCGCTGGTCACAACCAGACGGTCGGCGTGCCGTGCGGCAATTGCACCCATCAGCGGTCGTTTGGTCGCATCGCGGTCACCACCACAACCGAACACGCACCACAGTTGCCCACCGCGCTGACGACAAAGGGAACGCAACGCTTCCAGTGCTTTGCCCAATGCGTCGGGTGTGTGCGCGTAGTCCACTGCGGCCAGCGGCTGCCCCGACTCGCCGACACACTGCATGCGACCGGGCACCGCAGTCAGCTTGGCACACGACTCGACGGCAGCGGCCAACGGCACACCGATGGAACGCATCGCCGCCATCACACCCAACAGGTTGGAAACGTTGTAGCGCCCAATCAAGGCAGTTTGCAGTCCATAGTTTGCGCTACCGGTCGCGTCAGCCAGCCCGTTTGTCTCCACCACACTGAAATGCAAGCCGCGCTGGTTGTAGCGAATATCAAGTGCCTGCAGACGTGCGGCACCGGTACAGGAAATAGTCCATACATCAGGCACTTTGCCCCGCAACGTGACGGCTAGCGCGGCGCCCTGCGGGTCGTCAATATTTATCACTACCGATTGCAAACCAGGCCACTGAAACAACCTTGCCTTGCTGTGCCAATAGGCTTCCATCGTGCCGTGATAGTCAAGGTGGTCTTGCGTCAGATTGGTGAATATCGCGGTCCTCACGTGAGTGCCGTCCAGACGGCGCTCTTCGAGACCTATCGAGGACGCCTCAACCGCACACGCTTGTATTCCGTCGTCGACAAAACGCCTGAAAGTCTTTTGCAACAGTACCGCATCGGGCGTCGTCAAGCCGGTTGCGACGACAGCGGGCGGTCTACCAGTACCCAAAGTGCCGACTACCGCACATGGAATGGGCACAACCTGCTGCAGATTTGAAAGTGCTTGCGCCAACCACCAGGCGGTGGACGTTTTGCCGTTGGTGCCGGTCACCGCCATCACATCAAGCTGTTGCGTCGGTTGCTCGAAGTAGGCCGCCGCAATCGGTCCGCTTGCCGCCTTGAGTTGGTGGAAACCGGCCACATTCTCACCGTGGAATGCATAGTGCTCGGCACCTTCCATTTCTACCAGACAGGCCGCCGCACCATCCGCCAAAGTTGCTGCCACATACTGCCGCGCGTCGTTTGCAACGCCTGGCCAGGCCATCAAGCCATCGCCGGCTTGTACCTGACGGCTGTCGGCATGAATCGTCCCGGTGACACGCTTTCGCAACCAGCTGGCGGCCTCGATGGGTGTGCGCAATTCAAGCATTAAAAGCTCTCTTCTTCTTCCGCTTTGGCCACGATTTGCGGCTTGACCGTCATGTCAGGTTGCACCCCCATCATGCGCAAAGTCTGCTGCACCACTTCGCTGAACACCGGCGCCGCCACGGCACCACCGTAATATTGGCCGGCACTCGGCTCATCAATCATTACCGCAACAATGACACGCGGCTTTTCGATCGGCGCCATGCCGACAAACCAGCCCCGGTATTTACGATTGCCGGTGCTGCCGTAGCCCTTGCCGAACTGCTTGTAGGCGGTGCCGGATTTGCCACCTACCGAGTAACCGATGGTCTGCGCTTTTTGCCCGGTGCCACCCGGACCAGCCGCCATCTGCAGCATCTTGCGAACCTGACCAGCAGTACGCGCCGACAGTACCGAAACACCCACCGCAGGTTGGCTGCTCTTGAGCATGGTGAGCGGAATGATCTGACCGTCGTTTGAAAATACGGTGTAGGAGCGGGCCATTTGGAACAGCGATGCTGACAGACCGTAGCCGTACGACATGGTTGCTTGCTCGATCGGTCGCCAGGTCTTGTAAGGACGCAGCCGGCCCGACACAGCACCGGGGAAACTGATCTGCGGCTTTTGCCCGAAGCCGGCTTGTGAAAACAGCTCCCACATTTCACGCGGCTGCATCTGCATCGCAATCTTGGTGGTGCCAATATTGCTGGACTTCTGAATCACGCCTTCGACCGTCAACACACCATTGGGATGCGAGTCTGAAATGGTGGAGCCGGTAATGGTGAGCCTGCCGGCACCGGTGTCGATCAAGGTCTGCGGCGTGACACGACCGGTCTCCAGACCCAGGCCAATGGTGAACGGCTTCATCACGGAGCCAGGTTCAAAGGTATCAGTCAAGGCCCGGTTACGCAACTGTGCGCCGCTCAGGTTTAGCCGTTTGGCCGGGGAGTAGCTGGGGTAATTGGCCAGCGCCAGTACTTCACCGGTCACGACATCCAGCACCACCACACTGCCCGCCCTGGCCTTGTACAACTGCACGGCATCGCGCAATTTCTGGTAGGCAAAAAACTGTACCTTGCTGTCAACGCTGAGCTGCAGATCAGGTCCGTCCACCGGCGCAATCTGTTCACCAACATCCTCCACCACGCGCCCCAGCCGGTCCTTGATGACCCGGCGCGATCCATTGTGCCCGGCAAGATCTTTGTTGAACGCGAGTTCAATGCCTTCCTGGCCGATATCTTCCACGTCGGTGAAGCCAACCACGTGGGCGGCCGCCTCACCCTCCGGGTACTGGCGCTTGTACTCCTTGCGTTGATAAACACCCTTGAGCTCCAGCGCCATGATCTGTTGCGCCACGGAATCGTCGACCTGGCGCTTCAGCCAGACGAAAGTCTTGTCCTCGTCTTCCAGCCGTTTATTGAGTTCAACCAGCGGCATCTCGAGCAGCGTGGCGAGTTGCTGCAACCGGGCTGGGTCGCGCTCAATATCTTCCGGAATGGCCCAAATACTTGGCGCCGGTACGCTGGACGCCAGTATCAAACCATTGCGGTCCAGAATTCGACCACGATTGGCCGGCAAGGCCAGTGTTCTTGCAAAACGAACCTCCCCCTGCTTTTGAAAAAACTCGTTGGCGAGCACCTGGATGTAAACCGCGCGTGCAGCAAGACCGACAAACCCAAGGGCAATGGCCGCGACAATAAACTTGCTGCGCCAGACTGGCGTCCGACTTGCCAGCAAGGGGCTGGAGGTGTAGGCGATGCTGCGGCTCATGGGGCAGGCCCTGCTGCGCTGGGGCTGTTCAGGGTTGCTGCTGAAGTCGCAGCACCCAAAGCGGGCGACGAGTCGGCGCCATAGGTCACATAGTGCGTGGTGGCCGGCGTTGTAGAGCGCATCTGCAACTGCTCCTTGGCCAGTCGCTCAACCCGCAAAGGCGTGGCCTGCGCCCGCTTCTCGACTTGCAGGCGTTCGTTGTCTGCCTCCAGTTTGTGCGCTTGCGAGCGAGCTTTGTCGAGATCAGAGAACAGTCGACGCGACTCGTATTGCACATTCACAAGGTACAAGGAACTGGCCAGCACGGCCAGCAACAGCATGAGGTTGAGCCTGGTCATTTTGAAGCCCCCACGCTTGTCGCTTCGCGTACTGCGCTGCCCCCCAGAGGGGCCTTCGCGCCTAGGGACGGCCCGGCGCCGCTCATGCCACCGTCCTCTGTGCCACGCGCATGATGGCGCTGCGCGCGCGCGGATTTGCCGCCACCTCGGCCGCGCTGGGCTTGCTGCGATACAGTGCCTTGAGCAGCATGACCCTGGGCGCCGCAAAGGGCGCGCGGCGATCATATTCATCACGCGAGTGTTTGGCGATGAACTGCTTGACGATGCGATCTTCCAATGAGTGAAAACTGATGACCACCAGGCGTCCACCAGGCATCAGCACTTGGAGGCTGGACGCTAACGCCTGTTGCAACTCTTCAAGCTCGGCGTTGATGAAAATCCGAAAAGCCTGAAATGTGCGCGTTGCAGGGTTCTGGCCCGGCTCGCGGGTTTTGACCGTGTCAGCCACGAGTTGGGCCAATTCGGTGGTGGTTGAAATTGGGCCCCGTTCCTGTCGGCGAGCGCCAATCGCCTTTGCAATGGAGCCAGCAAACCGTTCTTCGCCATAGTCACGTATCACCTCCGCTATTTTGTCAATCTCGGCTGTCTGGAGCCACTGCGCCACGCTGA
>JANXLW010000421.1 GCA_025354965.1 Betaproteobacteria bacterium | reverse complement strand
CGCAGCGCCTTGCCCGATTTTGATGAACGCAATGGCTTGGTGGGCAGCCAGTTGGTGACCTTGTTCGGTTGGACGGAAGACGAATTTTTGCGCTCCACCGAAGGCAACCCGATCCGGCGTATCGGACATGAGCGCTGGCTGAGGAATATTGCCGTGGCCCTCGGTAACGCGCTGCGCATCGGGCAAAACCCGGAACTGATTCAGGCCCTTGCGCTGCGCCGTCAGCATTCCAGCCCGCTGGTGCGCGAACATGTTGCCTGGGCGCTGGAAGCGGATCCGGCAACGTCCCGGCGCGGCGCCATGTGACTGAATTGCCCAGCGGATTTTCCCAAGTGCCAGCTACTGCGCGAATGACTGTAGTTCGGCACACGTTACAAAAGCCTGTTGCGGGCGGTCACCGCTGGAAGGCTTGCCCAGGACACGCACCGCGACAAAACGTACGGGTCTATCCAGGCGCAACGCAAACTCCTGAAACTGCGTCAGGCTCTGCGCGTCAGTGGACGTGGTGGCCGGGTAATCTTGCAACTCACCGATGGTTTCCCACGGTCCGTCGGTACTGTGTTGCACCTGCACCTTCGGTTTGTCGGTCTGGGTGTCGAACCAGCCACCATCGTGGTAGTTGCGGCCATGCGTGAACACGAATCGCGAAGCGTTGACCGGTTCATCGAGCGTTACTGCGAACCAGTCTTCGGTTGCCGTTTGCCCGTCCCAGGTGTTCACCAGGTTGTGCAGGTCGTCGTCGATGATCGAGCCGGACACATTGCCCGAGCGTGAACGGCTCTCTTCGCCACTGGTGAGCAGGGACAGGCTCTGGCGTGATGGCGCCAATGCCACCACGCCAGGTGCGCGCAACCAGACGCGGTAGCTGCCATGATCGGCGCCCGCGTCGGCAAAGGTGACGAATTTGACGTGTTGGATGCGGGCGGTGGCGGAATCGGGCACGGGCGCATCGACCTCGGCTTCAAAGCGCAACGGCTGTCCCGTTTGCGAGACCTGTGCCACAGCCCCTTGCAACAGGCCGAGTTTGCGCGGCGCTGGTAGGCCAGGGTTGGCCTGCTGTTCGTAGGCCAGCACAAACGGTCCCCAGGCCAATGCGGCACGACCGGCATGGGTGTACTCACCGGTCATGACGCGAGAAGCCAGTTGGTAACTCAGGTTCAATTGGTCGCCGTCCTTCCAGGTTCGTGGCGGCAGTTCAGCCCAACCAGCTTGCAGCGTGGCGCCTTGCAGGGTGAGCGGCTGCGCCCACGCCGGCGAGCGGATCTTGAGCGCGAAACGCGCGGGCTTGACCATGCGCAGTGTCAGTACCGCCTCGCCCCGGTACGGGAAACTGCTGCGCTGCTCTACGGTAACACGCTGGCCGCCCAGCGTCAGCGTGGCGGCTGACGACTCGAAGGTGCTGACCAGCAAAACGTCGTGCCCGCGGCTGCGGCTGCGCAGGTAGCTGGTCTGCGGCGCCAGCGCCAGGCCACGCGGCCCGCTGGAGTGACAGCAGGTGATGCCCTTGTCGTATTGCTTGCGCCCCTCCAATGCAGTGTAGTAGCACCAGTCGTCGCCGCCGGGGTGCTGCGCCGCGGCGAGGTGGTTGTAGAACGAGCGCTCCAGCTCGTCGCCAAAGCGAGCTTCCCCCGTGAGTTGCAGCAATGCCAGGTTGAACTGGATCCAGGTGGTGGTGACGCAGGTCTCGGCGATATGCTGATAAACGCCGTCGCTCATGTCGTGGTCGACCTGGAAATGCTCGAACTGACTGGTGCTGCCGGTGGCGTACAAACGGTTCGTCACCACGTCCTGCCAGGCGTTGAGCACGGCCTGGATCAGTGGACGCTCGCCGGTGGCGCGCGCCAGCTCGCACAGCCCGACCAGGTTGGACAGCATCTCGTAGGCCTTGCCGTTGGACACCTTGTTCACCGGCTGGCCCGCCAGCAGGGACTTCACGATGCCCGGCCCTTTGGGCTCGTCCCAGGACTGCACGATGTAGCGGGCAAAGCGCAGATAGCGCGCGTCGCCGGTGATGCGGTACAGCAGCACGATGGGTTCGAGCACGCTGGTGGCCGCCATGCCCTCGTGCGTGCCGGCGGCCAGGATGCTGCGCTGGGCCGGAAAGGTGGCAATGAGCAGGTCAGCGGCCTTGCGGCTGGCCTGTAGCGCACCGGCATGGCGGGTGTACTGGTGGTAAGTGAGCAGCCCGATGAGACAGTACTTGTGCGACCACACATCCCAGTCCGCCTCATCAAACAGTCCAAAGCGTTTTTCCGGGACGTAGGTGCCCAGGTAGCCGTCGCTTTCCTGGGCCGCGATCAAGGCGATG
The DNA here is from genome assembly GCA_025354965.1 of Betaproteobacteria bacterium. Lineage (GTDB taxonomy): Bacteria > Pseudomonadota > Gammaproteobacteria > Burkholderiales > Burkholderiaceae_C > Rhodoferax. The sequence continues at coordinate 4,630 of JANXLW010000421.1, read as the reverse complement.
GCTACGGCGTCAAGCTTGCGGCGCAGGATCGGGTCTCCGGTACTGGCCCAGGCCAGCGTGGCCGCGTGCAGCCACTTGCCCACATGCTCGCCGATCCAGGGGTGGCTGCCTGGCTTGTGCTGGAATCCCGCCAGCAGAGGCACCGTGTCCACATTGACGAGGCGCTGGCTGGCATTGATGGCCACGCGCTCACCCAGCCAGCCCTGGAGCTGCAGCGCCGCTGGCGCCAGCAGTTCGGCGGCGTCGGTCAAGCGCGGCGCCACACGCAGCGCCAGGGGTGCGCGTGCCTGTGCACCAGCCTGGGAACTGGCCCAGGCATTGGCCAACTTCGGGGCGTAGGGCAGGCCGAGCATGCTCAGGCCGGCGATGGCTTGGCGCTGGATCGCGGCGCGGCGTGATATGGGCATGGCGTATCGCTTTCCTGGAAGCTGATTGACACTGGAGAATAGCGCATCTGCGATGGCTGCACGGGAGACCCATTGGTCAGCGTGATTCCGGGCTCCCGATATACCCGACCTACAGCGCCCGCAGCACCCCCAACGCGAATGGCAAACTGACCATGCCCAACAAGGTGGACAACGTCACCAACCCGGCGACGTAAGCGCCGTCATAGCCCATGCGCGCCGCCAGCACATAACAGCTGGAGGCGGTCGGCAAGGCCGAAAAAGCCAGCAGTACAGTGGTTTGAACCGGGTCGAGATGAAACAGCTTCGAGAACCCGAATGCCACCAGTGGCAATAGAAAATGACGAATCGTCAGCAGCGCCGCCGCCAGGACTTTGGCGCGGCCCAGCGCACCGAACTGCATGCCGGCACCAGCCGCCATCAGACCCAGCGCTAGGGACGCGGCGCCGATACGACTGATGGTGGGTTCCAGCCAGATGGGCAAGGTAAACCCAAGCAGGTTTGCTGCCAGGCCAGACGCGGTGCCAATAATCAGTGGGTTGCGCATCAATTCTCGAAGGAGGCCGCGCTGTGCGTGGCGTGCCATCGGCCAGACAGCACCCACATTGAACAGCGGTACACAGACGCCGATCAATACTGCAATCAGGAGCAATCCCTGTGGGCCTGCCAGCCGGTCTGCCAGCGCCAGACCGACAAATGAATTGAAACGAAAAGCGATCTGAGCGCTGGCTGCGTGGTCGCGCCTGGCGATGTGCTGACCCAGCCACGGCAAATAGGGCAGCGAATAGGCCAACATGATGCCAGTCAGCCCCATGGCCCATCCGGCGCCGATCAGGCTGGAAGTTGCAGCGATGTCCAACGGACTTTTCACGATGGAATGAAATAACAGGACTGGAAACAAGAAAAAGTAAACCAGGGTTTCAACCTGCTCCCACACTGTGCGGTTGAGGGCGGTATAGCGGCATACCAGGTAGCCGCACAGAATCAGGGAGAAGTCAGGAAATAAAAGTTGGGCAAAATTCACGGGACAAGAATACCAGCGAAATCCCCGGCTCCTTGGGTTTGTCCCTAAGTGGCAAACATCATGGTGCTGGGCGGTACGAGAGTTAACATGTGCGCTGACTTTCATGCAATCGGTACCAAAGGAGAAAAATCACCATGCATCGTCGAACTGTTTTTGTATTGAGCTTGCTGTCTCTTGCTGGCTCTGCCATGGCGCAAGGTTATCCCAACAAGGTCATCAAGCTGCAGGTGCCGTTTGCTCCGGGCGGCACCACCGACATCATTGCCCGCACGATTTCAGATGCACTGGGCAAGGCGTTGGGGCAGACGGTGATTGTGGAGAACAAGGCTGGCGGAGGTGGCATCATCGGCGCCGCCGAGACCGCCAAGGCGGCGCCTGATGGCTACTCGCTGGGTATGGCGACGGTATCCACCACGGCGGCCAACCCGGCGATCAACCCGCGCACGCCGTACAACCCGGTGACCGACTTCACGCCCATCATCAACATTGCCGCGACACCCAATGTGATTGCAGTGCATCCCAGTTTCCCGGCCAAGGATTACAAAGGCTTTATTGCCGAGTTGAAAAAAAATCCGGGCAAATACTCGTATTCATCGTCGGGTACCGGCGGCATTGGTCATTTACAGATGGAGCTGTACAAGAATTTGAGTGGTACTTTTGTCACCCACATACCGTACCGGGGCGCGGGACCGGCCCTGAACGACACCGTCGCAGGACAGGTGTCGATGACATTCGACAACATGCCTTCCTCCATGCCCTTCATTCAGTCGAATCGACTGGTACCTATTGTGGTGGCGGCACCCCAAAGGCTGTCGCAATTGCCCAATGTGCCAACCTTCAAGGAGATAGGACTTGAACCGGTCAACCGTATGGCTTACTACGGCATTTATGGTCCCAAGGGAATGCCCAGGGAAGTAGTAGACAAAATCAATGCGGGCGTTCGAAAAGCGCTGGAAGACCCGGTAGTCAAGAAGCGGATCGAAGAAACAGGTTCCATCATCATTGCCAATACCCCGGAACAGTTTGCAACCCAGATCAAAGCGGAATTTGAGGTTTACAAGAAGGTGGTTGAAACGGCCAAGCTCAAACTTGAGTGAATACGCCAACCGGATCAGTCATTTCTGGCGCGGCTTTGATCGATGCGTTCATCGACGCCTTGTGGCTGGAAGAGGGCTTGTCAAAAAATACCCTCACCGCCTACCGGCGTGACTTGTCGCTTTATGCCAACTGGCTCCAGGGTCAACAAATGGTGTTGACGGATACTCGCGAACTGGACCTGAATGGCTACTTTGCGGCACGGCACGGGGCGACCAAGGCGACAACCGCGAACCGGCGCTTGACGGTTTTCAAGCGTTATTTCCGCTGGGCCTTGCGTGAACACCTGATGAGCGCAGACCCGACGCTCAAACTGCAGGCCGCCAGGCAGCCATTGCGGGTTCCAAAGACATTGACAGAGGCTCAAGTTGAAGCGCTGCTGGCGGCGCCTGATACCAACACTACCTTGGGCGTGCGCGACCGCACCATGCTGGAGCTAATGTATGCCAGCGGTTTGCGTGTCAGTGAACTGGTGACACTCAAGGTGTTCAATGTCAGTTTGTCGGAGAACGTGTTACGGGTTGTCGGCAAAGGCAACAAGGAACGGCTGGTGCCTTTTGGTGAAGTCGCCAGTGTCTGGATCAAACGGTACCTGAGTCAGGCGCGCCCTGGGTTGCTGGCCCACAAGCAAACCGAAGACCTGTTTGTGACCCATCGGGGCCCCAAGTCCGGCACTGCCATGAGCCGTGTGATGTTCTGGATGATCGTCAAAAAGTATGCCCTTGGCTCCGGCATCACTGCACCCTTGTCGCCGCACACTTTGCGCCATGCATTTGCAACGCATTTGCTAAACCATGGTGCGGATTTGCGCGCGGTGCAAATGCTGCTCGGGCATGCGGATATCTCAACCACAACCATCTACACCCATGTGGCACTTGAGAGGCTGAAAGTCCTGCATGCCAAACACCATCCACGTGGTTAGCACATGCGGTATGGATGAGTATGCGTCCTTACAATTCCAGCTACATTGAAGAATTGGAAATAACATGGCGATCTACGAACTCGATGGCACCGCTCCGCGCATAGCAGAATCTGCCTGGGTTGCCGACAGTGCCCAGGTGATGGGCAATGTCGAACTGGCGGATGACGCCAGCGTCTGGTTTGGCGCAGTGGTCCGGGGTGATACAGAAGTCATCCGGATTGGCCGGCGCAGCAATATTCAGGATATGAGTGTTCTGCATGCTGACATTGGCATGCCATTGACCGTGGGTGAAGATGTGACGGTGGGACACAAGGTGACGTTGCATGGTTGCACGATTGGCGATGGTTCCCTGATTGGCATCGGCGCTGTCGTTCTCAACGGGGCAAAAATTGGCAAGGGCTGCCTGGTCGGTGCCGGTTCTCTGGTGACCGAAGGCAAAGAATTCCCCGATGGTTCCATGATCCTGGGCAGCCCGGCCAAGGTGGTTCGCCAGCTATTGCCAGAGCAATTGGAATCCTTGCGTTCGAGTGCCCGGCAATACGTGGGCAATGCGCTTCGCTTTCGCGCCGGTTTGAGCAAAATTGCCTGAAGACTCCTGGCACCCGTTTTGTAGCTGAAGGGAAACGCGCTTGTCTGAAATTCACAAGTTCTTATTTGAGGGCTTACCGGTTCGCGGCATTCTGGTCCGATTGACCGATGCGTGGACTGAAATCCTGCGCCGAGGTGCTTCTGGCAGCGCCGCAGGTGCTTACCCCTTGCCGGTGCAAAACATGTTGGGGGAGTTGGTGGCAGCGGCAACTCTGATGCAATCCAACATTAAATTCAGTGGTTCACTGATATTGCAAATCTATGGCGATGGACCGGTGAAGCTGGCAGTGGCCGAAGTGCAGCCGGATTTCGGCTTGCGAGCCACCGCGACAGTCGTTGGCGAAATACCGGAAACCACCCGGTTGAGCGAATTGGTCAATGTGAACAACCTGGGCAAGTGCGCCATCACGCTGGACCCCCAGAGCAAATTCCCGGGCCAGCAGCCCTACCAGGGCGTGGTGCCCTTGTTTGGCGATGCACATGAGAAGCTCGAAAACTTGAACGAAGTGCTGGAACATTACATGATGTAAACGATGAAGAATCCCGTATCAAAATTATCGTACACTTTCTCCATGATCTCTCTTTGATGACTACGAG